>PFSC01000067.1 GCA_002788865.1 Candidatus Roizmanbacteria bacterium CG_4_9_14_0_2_um_filter_39_13 | reverse complement strand
AGATGACTTTCATGGTGAGTGGAATTACACAATTCTTCCTCAGTAATTGGATGCTTTATTTAAGTCAGTCCCCTAAATATCGATTATGGAACCTTAAAATATTAACTCCTACTATCTCTCGGGTAAAAAGATCAATGATTGTTGAAAAATAGATAAACTTTCCCTGAAATCTGATATATGTGAAATCCGTACACCAAACTTGGTTGGGTTTTACTATTAGTTTCTTTTCCAATAATGGGGAAATTAAATTGGGAATACCGGTATCAGGTT
The DNA here is from genome assembly GCA_002788865.1 of Candidatus Roizmanbacteria bacterium CG_4_9_14_0_2_um_filter_39_13. Lineage (GTDB taxonomy): Bacteria > Patescibacteriota > Microgenomatia > UBA1406 > GWC2-37-13 > UBA1450. Next base: position 748 of record PFSC01000067.1, on the reverse strand, counting down.
TCCTCAAATCTTTTTTCTTGATATATTTTTTAGCTCGCCTTCGATATGGTTTAAGCCCAAATTTCTTCATTACCCGCCGTATTCGATTATGTCCCATTTTAAGATGAACGGCTATCCGTTTATGGCCGTAATCTTTGTGGTCAACCATGACGGATTCAATCTGACGTTTAAGTTCAAGATCTGTTTCCTCCAGTGTTTTCTTGTAGTAGAGACTTAATCTTGATACTCCAAGCTCTTTGGCTAATTTGGTTTTATTAATTCTTGTTGTTAAAGTGCGGATCATATCAATCTTTTTTCCCCCGTTGTTTTTCAAACATGATTTCTCCAATTATTTGTTTTAATTCCCCGTTCTCTCTTTTTAACCTACTCATTTCAAAGAGACTTCCTCTGGTTCCTCCAACTCCCGAAGATACCCAACGGTAAATATTATTAACATCTATCCCAAATCTTTTAGCTGCTTCAACGGCGGTTATTCCTTCTGTCTTAATCTTTCTTAAAATCTCCTCCTTAAATTCTTTCGAATAATATTTTCCAGGCATAGTACACCAGTAAAACTTTTAATAATTGCTTTCTATTTTGGGTCCTAAAAAGACCTGGGCTTTCCGAAAGAGACTTACCGTCTAGTTTACCATGTACCCGTCACCCGTATATCCACCATCAACCCATACTTTCAGCTTCTTGTGCTCTTTTGTTTTTGCCTTTCCCAACACATACCGTCCTCCGTCACGATCTTGTATTCCTGCAGAAT
>PFSC01000145.1:2791-4947 GCA_002788865.1 Candidatus Roizmanbacteria bacterium CG_4_9_14_0_2_um_filter_39_13 | reverse complement strand
TAGACTATTACAATGATCTGGATCCGTCCCCGTGAAAACGGGGATCAGGTCGGGGATGACACAAAATAATAATTGATATATTGTGATATAGTTTTGTCAAAGACCTTGAACTCTTACGTGTCGAAGAAGAAGTCCTTCCCATGATGGTGAAAAATGTTCACTGGATTCTTCATCCCAAAGCTTAGACCCTGTTTGGATTCTTTAACTTGTCCTTATGCTTTGTGGTAATCTGAAAGGATATGATAAAACTCTATCCTTCGGATGTAACCGATTTTGAATGGGAAGTCGTTGCAGAAATGATTAATGATCATACTGCCACTAAGCCTCGAACTGTTGATATGCGTCAAGTGTTTAATGGTATCCGTTATGTACTGAAAACAGGCTGTCAGTGGAGGATGTTGCCAAAAGAATACCCACCATGGCAAACAGTCTACTATTACTTTGATAAGTGGAAGCGTGACGGTACTATCAAAAATATCCATGACAGATTAGTAAAAATAGTCAGAGTTCAGGCGGGGAAAAAAATCAGAACCATCAGCGGCAATACTCGATAGTCAAACCGTCAAGACAACGGAAACAGCAAAAGATGGTAATCCAAAAGGATACGATGCGGGAAAGAAAATCAAAGGAAGAAAGAGACATGTCCTTGTTGACACAATGGGACTGATCATAAGCCTCATTGTCCACTCAGCAAAGATACAGGATAGAGACGGAGCACGCGATATGTACTGGCAAAAGCGTACACGAATCATCACCATCTCATAAAAACATTTGTTGATGGAGGCTATACGGGTAAGCTTATCCAATGGGCTAAACAAACACTCAACTACGAGCTTGAGGTGGTAAAAAGAAGTGATTTACATAAGCATGAATTTAAAGTTTTACCCAAACGCTGGATAGTAGAGAGAACATTTGGTTGGCTTGGACGGTATAGACGATTATCAAAAGATTATGAGGAACAATCCAAGTCAGAAGAGACATTTATATATTTAGCCATGATTGGACTCATGCTGAGAAGAACGGAGGACTCGAGTAAGGGCTAAAGAACCCAAACAGGCTCTTAGATGGGGAAAAAGAGCAAAGTTGAAAAGTCGATCTTTCGTTCTTTTTGGGATAGACCTCTCAGCTTTTTTCACAAAAAAACTACCTCGTTTCGTGCACTCATGCGCAAAATCGGATAGTAGTTATATTTTGGATCTTTGTAATCATATCTAAAGTATCCTATAGTAACATATGGATAGTGTTTTGTCAAGTATGGAAAAGGGGTGTGGAAATGGTACAGTAAGTTGGTTTTTGGGTTATTGGGGGGGGGATTTGTCTGAAGATGTGTCGATCTGGGATACATGAGACAATTTGTGTTGTTGAAGTTAAAGATTGTTCAGGAGCTGTTCAACAGAAATATTCAGTGGTTTTAGAATACCATTTCGTAATGTTCCCTTTTTTATCTCTTTATGATTGGGGACGATGGCTATTCTGCAATCTGCGTGTTTTAGTACGATATGGCTTCCAGTTTGTCGTACCTTTTCAAAACCCATTTGCTGAAAAGCTTTGATAAGCTTTCGAGCAGATACAATGGGTAGCTTAGGCATGAACGTGAATAGGAACTATAAATTGTCGTTTGAATACTTCATCGTCCTGTGGTTCTTCGGTATCAAATTCAAGATACAACTCAATTGCCTCTTGAATATTTTTCATGGCCTCCTCAACAGTATCGCCCTGAGAGGCACATCCGGGAAGACTTGGAACCCATGCCGAGTACCCACCCGCTTCCTCTTCTTGAAGAACAGCGGAGTATTCGAGAACTTTCTTTTTTTGGATCTTTTGACTTCTCATGCCATTATTATACACAAATATGATGCAAGGAAAGAAGGAGGAGAGCAGAATAGAGGAGTTTACTTCCTGAAATCATCTAAAGTGAGACCAGCTTGTTTAACGATGCTTTTAGTGTACCTATAGCCAAATCTCCCGTGTGCATCGGCACCACGGTAGTTTTATGTGTTTCTGGGCTGTCAGAACAGGAGTTTTCGGCATATTTGCCTATGTCACAAAACTTTGAATTGAAGTATCAATTTCAATTTTTCTCGAAGTCAGATAAACCTCCTCATGATCATGCCCAGGGATAGGTTCACCCATATCACGAACTGATTCAAGGTATA
>PFSC01000145.1:0-2765 GCA_002788865.1 Candidatus Roizmanbacteria bacterium CG_4_9_14_0_2_um_filter_39_13 | reverse complement strand
GCCGCTGTATCTGGAGTTTTTCCAAAATCTGAGATCCCAAGACTAGGCACATGAGTTACAAACAGATATGTACCATCTGGCTGAATCTCTTTTTCAATCAATATATTGTAATTTAAGACTATTTTTTTCATATCCTTCTATTATACAATTAACCATTACAATTACTCGAGTAAATATATTGCAGATTGCGTGCGGATAAAATGAGGAACATAATTGATGTGTAATTATATCCCTCTTTTTACATTCTTTCCCTTGATTTATGAAAATTCCTATGATAGATTTTCTGTATGTCACTTACCTCAGACGACCTCTCCAAAATCGGCAATCTAATCGAAACTAAACTTGAGGAAAAACTCGAACAAAAGTTCGAGGAGAAACTCGGTCCGATTCAAAAAGATATTTCTACTCTGAAATCTGACGTATCATCTCTCAAAACAGATGTATCCACTCTCAAGACCGACGTATCGTATCTCAAGAAAAAAGTCAATAAGATTGACCGTACCCTAGATGCAACGATTCGTCTTTTTGACGGCGACGTAACTGATCTCAAGAGGAGAACAACTCAAATCGAGGATCATCTTGGACTACCGACTCCACAGTAATTTTCAAAGTGCTTTCTTTTTCCACAAAAAACTCCCTCGAGGGAGTTTTTTGTGTAGTTTGTAGCTTTGACCGTTTACGTTTATACCTGATGAGGATGTTCGAGCAGTCTGATTCGATCTTCATGATCGCCGATTGCGATACGGTGACCTCGTTGTTCTTTGTATAGCATATGTTCCTTCTCAGTATTTTTATCAAGCAATTCGTATATTTTTAGAATTTCTTGGGTAATACTTCCGATGATTTCATCTTGCATTTCATCCTTCATTTTATTGAGGTCTTCTTTCGTTGCAAAATTCTTCAGATCATCTTTCGTTGCAAAAACTTTGGAGAGCTTTTTTATATCTTGATCAGTAATCATATACAGATGATACTACATAAAAAGAAAGTTAATGTCAAGATCAAAGACAGATGTAATTACACACAATATAAGGAAGGTATGAAATCAGATTCATAAATCATAAATCGCGGAGAATATATTGGCCTTCATTATGCTTTCTTTTTCATCCACAATCCAGCTCCAAGTCCGAGCATATTGAGTGCGCCAAAGGCAAGAAGGGGAGCACCAGCATCTGGAGTAGTCGTCACCGGTTGCCCACCTTTTGTGGTCATAGTGACCTGTTTTTCAAGACAAAACTGCGAAGTATCCTCATCATACACATTGTCTGTTTTTGCCGTTGCTTTATTGTTCATACACATCAGTCCCTGATCTGCAGGAAGCTGATCTTGTGGCTTAATCTGAACAGTGATTTTTTCTAGCTTTCCTTCACCACTTTTGAGTTCGGGGTATGTCCATGAGATTGTTCGCGTATTTGCATCGTATTCACCTGGTCCTTCAACCGCATCAACCCAATTTGGGAGAATATCTTTTATCTGAATATTTGAAAGAGTGATGTCAGAGGTATTTTTTACCTTGACCTGAAAAGTTACTTGTGCACCTGGTGCAAACCGAGGATCAGAAGGTGAAAGATTATCGACGTATACTGCTTGACCACCTTTGGTCTGATTTCCCGTCATTACCATCTTGTCAACTATGATTGAGTATGAAGAAGCACCTCCGTCATATTGACCATACTGACCATAGTCAGCACGGACAGATGAAGCACTAAGAATGCTTACGAGTGAAAGTATTATGGCGATAAAAACATTTTTCATAAGTATGTATTGATTTGTCAATCCGCCAGTTGGCGAAAAGCCTTTATACAAATCAAAATAGAAAATATAATGTGGACATTATATTATAGGTTTAATCATTTGTCAACTATAGGATATACTTAAAATTTCTAATTTCCAATTTCTAATTTCTAATTTATAATAATCCTATTATGACAAGACTTAACGCAGCTGAACTGAGAGATATTTCGGAATCTGATGCAGATGATATCAGCTTCAATATTCAGCGCAAACCGCTTTATTTCATCTTGGAAAACATATATGACACCTACAACATCGGTGGTATTTTTCGTTTGGCCGATGCATTGGCTGTCTCAAAGATCTATCTGTGTGGTGAGATGGAGACGCCTCCGAATCACAAAATAAAGAAGGCAAGTGTTGGGACATATAAAATAGTTCCTTGGGAATACAAACCTTCAGCCATAGAGGCGATTGAGGAGCTCCGAAAATGCTATCCTGTCATTCTGAGTGAAGCGAAGAATCCAGAAAAACATGGATCCTTCTCCCGACAGTTGCGTCGGGATCAGGATGACAAAAAAAATATCAAAATAATAGCTATAGAACAGTCTAAAGACTCAATTCCATATACGCAGGCAGAGTATTCGATGCCTTTGGCGCTGGTTCTCGGGAATGAGACGTATGGAGTGACGCCTAAAACTCTGAAAGCAGTTGATCAGATTGTGGAGATTCCAATGTGGGGAGTCAATAAATCGCTCAATGTCATTGTGAGTGGGGCAATTGTGGCGTATCACGCGGCAAATAGGATTCAGGATCAATGATTTACGATTTATGAATCCAAAAGGCAGTTATATGCTAAAATTGGGTTTCACGCCCGAGTGGCTCAGTGGTAGAGCATCTTCTTGGTAAGAAGAAGGCCGTGGGTTCGATTCCCACCTCGGGCTCAAAATTCTTCATACGTTAATCTCTCTTTAGGGTTTAATTCCCCGACGCTTGCGTCGCGATTGTCATTCCTGCGTCCTCCAGAGGCGGAT
>PFSC01000049.1 GCA_002788865.1 Candidatus Roizmanbacteria bacterium CG_4_9_14_0_2_um_filter_39_13 | reverse complement strand
CTATCTGTGATGTCCGTCGGATATGGTTTTCTCATATCCTCTCAGTTTACTCATCTTACTATGAGATTTTCAAACACTCTCTAATAATTTCCGGCATAGTACTCAACTTTGTGGGTATACGTATCAAGGTACAAAACTCCTTCTGTTATCGCATTGAGAAAGTCAGCGTCGTGTGAGATAACGATACAGGTTTTTTCGTAGCACATCAAAAAATACATCAGGTGTTCTATTCCTGCTGGATCGAGGTTGTTTGTGGGTTCATCAAGAAGCAGAATATCTGGATTTTGAATGAGCGCTGAAGCAAGAAGAAGTCGCGCTTGTTGTCCTCCTGAAAATGAGGATATGATTTTTTCCCCTGGAGCATCGAGATTGACAGCTTCAAGTACTTGACTCATCTGTCTCTTGAGCTCAAATGATTCAACATTGCATCGCTTCTGAAAAAATTCCGTGATGATGAGATCTTTGTCTTCATGGGCCATAACTTGTGACGCAGTTGCGATCGTCATATTTTTGTTTACCGAAATTTGCCCTGAGATTGGCTTGATCATTCCTGTAATAATTTTGAAAAGGGTACTCTTTCCAGCTCCATTTTGACCCATCAAGGTGATTTTTGCACCAGATCGGACGGAGAAGCTGACTTCGTCAAGAATTGGTTTGTTGTGTGCAAATTCAAATGAGACATCATTGAATCTTATGAGCATTTGTTCCATAATAAAACCTCGGGGGAGAATTTCCATTCTATCAGATATGACAGTATAATCAATCAATGAAAAAAAATGTAACAGTTCATAGTCTTTGACACACATATCATTGCGAGCGGAATGAAATGGAGCGTGGCAATCTAACTATTTAGAGATTGCTTCGTCGTTTACACTCCTCGCAATGACATATTGTGATGCATTTTTGTCAAAGACCGTGAACTCTTACACGTATTGCCAGATTTAAATATGTGACCGAATGGCAACATTGATACGGGTCGTTGCCAGATTAACAACTGTTACTTTTCTGTCATCCCCGTGAAGACGGGGATCCAGTCTATAATCACATTTTTTAACAGCGCTACTA
>PFSC01000130.1 GCA_002788865.1 Candidatus Roizmanbacteria bacterium CG_4_9_14_0_2_um_filter_39_13 | reverse complement strand
CCCATCTCTTGCATTTTAGTAAGTGTTCCATCGCTTCCCAAGTATCGACATTCAATGAGTCCATCTACTCCAACGCTCTCAAATTGTTTTTCATATCGACGAATGGTAATGGAATCTAGCATAAGTATTTTTGCGACCTGTTCATATGAGAAACCATCATTCAAGAGAAGAATTGCATTTATTCTATCGGCAGATTTACGTAGCCGACAGGAGTAGTGAGCTTCACGTAGTATTCTTATTTGTTCTTCTGTTAAAAACCCTTGCATGTATATTATGAGAGCATATTGGTGGAGGTAAATCAAGTCCTTAATGTTGCAATCTCATTGACGAGGGGTATATACACCACAATTTTGGAGCTGTCAAGCATTAAGAAGTATTTTTCCCCGCATATTTTCCGCTTTTTTCACGCACTTAAACCATGGTTATGGGTTTTTTTGGAGGAAGATATTCACGCAGGATTGTTTCAGTAAAAAGAAGAATTGGTATTGAGAGCAACACACCAAGTATTCCACCAACCCTCCCGCCAAGTAGGAGCGCCACAAGAGTAAATACCGGGTTTAATCCTACTGCTCGTTTCATAACCATTGGGACAATGAGGGTATTTTCAAGTTGTTGCACAATCACATATAGAGCCATTGTGGAAAACCCAGCAAAATAATTTTGACTAAAACCAATAATTATTGCCGGTACCGCAGATATCACGGGACCGATATTTGGAACGACCTCCAAAAGTCCTGCGAGTACCGCAAGTGGGAGGGCGTACTTGACTCCAATAATCACTAGTCCTATATATGAAAATGTTCCAACAACCGTCATAAGAACTATTTCTCCCCAAAACCAAGATGACATGCGTCTTTCTGCTAAAGTGAGTGTTTCTGAAAGCTTATCTGCTATTTTCCTTCCAAAATAATGATGTAAAAATCTGTCGACGAGATTCTCTTCAAGTAGAAAATATAAAGCAAAAAACATTGTTGTAACAACAAAAAGAGTGTTTGAAAACACCGATGAGATAAACCCAAAAATATTGTTTGTGACGTCTGGAACATATCTTGTTAGATCATTGAAATTCATCGTTTCCTCAAAATGTGGAAATACTTGTTGGAATATTAAGGGTAGGCTACGAATGAGGTTTGATGTCTCAATGATAATTGGTGGGATGATAATTGAAATTATCGAGATAAAAAAAAGAATAAATGACAAATATACAAGTACAACAGAGATTCCTCTTGGTACTTTTTTCCCCGTGAGATATGTCACCCATGGACGAAGCGCACTCATAAGGATAAATGCAATAAGAAGTGAAAAAAGAATGTCTCGAACAAACCAAAAAAAATATAAGGCAAGCGGAATAATGGTAAAGAGTGCAATCGAGCGAGGAGTAATATTTATTGTAATATTATTCTGTTTCATGGTGTGACTTCATTATACACAGCGATATTACTCTTGTATACGAACCGGCATAATTATATGAAAAAATTCTGAGTTCCCTTTTGGTTTAAACAACGTTGGTGTGTCTGAGCGCAAGAGCTCTATAACAATCTCTTCTGAAGATATGTTGTTTAGGAAATCTAAGACATACCGAAAATTAAATGCAACTCGAACATCTTCTCCCTCTAGTTGAATATCTTGCGTAGCAGTATTTTCAGCATTCGCTTCTTTTTTGGGGGACAAAAGAAGACCTTTTTTTGAAAAGTCGTACACGATCACGTTTGAATAATCACGAGCAAAAATTGAGATGATTTTGGTATTTCTCAGTAGCTCTTCACGATTTAAAACCACGGTTGTTTTTTTTTCTTCAGGAACAACACGCTCGTATGGAGGAAACTCTCCGTCGATCAAACGTGAGTAGAGCTCGCAGTTTTCCATCTTAAAGCGGACGATTTGTTCCTCTTTTGAATATATGAAACCTACTTCTTTCAAATTTTTCGCTTGTTTCTGAATTTCGCGCAAAAAGCCTGATGGAATTATCATGGATGAGAATACCCCTGGTCCTTTTTCCTTTACAACCGATAGTCTGAATCCATCGGTTGTAACAAGCACAAGGTTGCTCTCGTCTGCAACGAAGTTTATTCCTGTCAATACAGGACGCGCTTCATCAACTGATGCCGTAAATAAGAGGTGGGAGAGTTTTTCTGTCAAAAAATTTCCTGGGATCATCTGTTCTTTTTCTTTTAGCTTTGGTGGTAGGGGAAAATCCTCAGCTTCAATAAGTGGAAAGTTTCCTTTTGTTTTTCCTTGTGTTATTTGTATGGTAGTGCCATGAGTTTCGACTTCGATTTCTCCAGTCGGAAGCGCCTGCAGGAACTCAATAAGTTTTTTGGGTTCTAAAAAGAACTCCTCTTTTTTTGGTGATTTGTGTGGAATTTCAATATGGCAATATGCATTTAAATCTGTTGTGTACATATGAAGTTTGTCCTTATCAAGGAGTATATAAATTCCCTGAAGTGCTGCTGGCGTATTTATTTTGTCTGAGGAAAATTTATACGCAGTTTGCATGCTTTCGGAGAAAATCTGTTTATCTATTGTGAGCTTCATGGATAGTTATATATAAAATAGTAGTATTAGGGACTGTGGACAAGTGTATAAAATGTTGCGTGGATTTTCAAGACAGAACGAAATAGATAAAAAACGATGTTCATATCGCGTGGACACTATGTTGATGATGAGACCGCCTTTGTGATCGACGTAAGTTCTTCTCGAAAAACAACATTCTTCATATTGAGGTTTTGAATCTTATTAATCGCATGGATAACGGTGGTATGGTCTTTGCGTTTTACAAGGAACGCAACCTCCTCAAGTTTGAGTCCAAGCTCTGTTCGAAGAAGATACATCGAAACCTGCCTCGCAAGGGCAATAGTACTTTTGCGAGAATCTCCTTTGAGCTGTGATTGTTTTATATCATAGAACGAACAAACCGTTTTTATAATATCCTGAGGAGAAATTTTACGCCTTTTTTCTGAAGATCGATTATGAAAAAATTCCTCAACAAGGTCAAGGTCAATTGCGCTTCCATCTGGAGCGCAACGCGCATAAAGCGACATAAGAGTACCCTCAAGAGATCGAGTGTCGACAATCGTTTCGGCGATCACCTTTGCCACCTCGATATCTATTTCGATACTCTTCTCTTGGGCTTTAATGAGGAGGATTGCCGTACGAAGCTCGAAATCTGGTTGTTGTATATCCACGATAAGCCCCCCAGAAAATCGTGAACGAAGCCTATCTTCAAGTTTCCGAATCTCATGTGGTGGTCTGTCCGACGTCAGAACGACTTGCCCACCCGCAGAAACAATACTGTTGAATGTGTGAAAAAATTCCTCCTGAACGGTCTGTTTTCCAGCGATAAACTGGATATCATCGACAACAATAAGTTTGAGAGACCGATACCTTCGTCGAAATTTTGGGGTTGTTTTTCCTCGAATTGCTTCAATAAGTTCATTCATAAATGTTTCGCCCGAACAAAACAACACGCCACTTGTTGCATCATCCTCCAACACAATATGTGCGATGGCTTGTGCAAGGTGTGTTTTCCCAAACCCAACACCACCATAAAAAAACAAGGGATTATACGAAGATCCGGGAGTCTTCCCAACGGATTGAGCGGCGGCAAACGCAATTTGATTTGTTGGTGATACAGCAAAATTTTCAAAAGTGAAGTTGGGACGAAGCCCTGCCTTTCGAAAGATGTCTTCTTTTGAGGGCTCAAAGCTCAAAAGGGGACCGTCAGATTCAATAGGTGTCGTCACAATAGTAAACTCAACTCGAGTTTTTTTCCGTGCAAAAAATGTCAGATGACCCTCAATATCTTCTCTCTTTTTTTCTAAATATTTTTTTGCACCAAGGCTTGTGCACGAAAGCGTGACAAGATCCTCTTTAATCTCTATTGGCTGAACATCTCTCAAGATAGAGTAATAAATAGGGCTTTTTTTCTTTTTATCTTTTATAGACGTGAGAAATTCTTGCCAGAAAGACTGCAACATAAGTCAAAAGTAATAAAAAGGATAATTTGTGGATAACTTGTCCACAATTAATAAACATATTAACATACTTTTTTCAAATTAAAACGATTGGTATGCTACTGTGTAAGGCGTATTGTTTTGTGGCAGATAACAACACCGTACGACAGGGTTGTACAATGTATACATATATGTTTTTTGACTTATTTTTTCCGTCAAAATGTGTTGGGTGTGGGAAATTTGGAAAATCAATCTGTAGTCTCTGTGAAAAGAACATTCAACCCATTCAAAAAGACGTATGCCCAGCATGTTTTTACCCATCGAAGTTGGGGTTTGCGCACGACAGATGCAAAACACACACATATCTTGATGGCGCTCTCGCACTAACACAATACAAAGGGGTAATGAGAAAAATCATAAAAGAAGCCAAATATCGACTGGCATATAAAATAATTACGGATTTTTTGTCAGTGGTTCCACCACATTGGTATGAAAAATTCAAATCAACACAAATACTTTTTCCAAACATGGTGCTCTGTCCAGTTCCTCTCCATAGAGAAAGATATAACAGGCGCGGATTCAACCAAGCGGAAATTATTGCAAAAGGGCTTGGAAAACGCCTGAATATTCATACAGAAACCATATTGCAACGTATAAAAAACACCACTCCACAAGCACAACAAAAAAGCCGAGCACAGAGGAAGCTAAATATTATGAATGCATTTACAGCTGCAGCAACTACAAAGATACAAAACAAGGTGGTTGTTTTAGTTGATGATTTATTTACCTCAGGAAGCACCGCAAATGAAGCTGCAAGAGTACTAAAAGAGAATGGAGCGGATAGGGTTTTTCTTTTCACATTGGCGCACGGATAGTGGGAGTTCGCGGTCTTTGACAAAACTGTATCATAATATATCAATTATTATTTTGTGTCATTCCCGACCTGATCCCCGTTTTCACGGGGACGGATCCAGATTGTTGAAATAGTCTGAAGAATGGATTCCCGCCGGAG
>PFSC01000065.1 GCA_002788865.1 Candidatus Roizmanbacteria bacterium CG_4_9_14_0_2_um_filter_39_13 | reverse complement strand
TGAATTTAAAAAACCTTATGAAGTCTTTGAAGAACTTATTAACAGTTAGTGTTGCGTTAGAAACTTGAATCCAACTTAGTAATAAGTAATAAACTGACGAACTTCACTTTCTAAAGGACAATTGTTACAGTCACCCTGATGTGGAATCCCTCGAGCTTGTTTGTTGCCACAAGGTTCTGAGACTTCGTGTTCTTGACATCCTATGACTTTCCACAGAAGTAGTTCAGAATGTTGTCTACCTTCATTATTGCCAATAAATCCTTTATGAGCTTTCAAATTTGCATAAAGTTCTTGTTCTCTTATGCAATTTTGTCTTTCCATATATCGTTTGAAAATTTTTAAGCTAAAAATGCTATTTGTGAATTGACCGACATTTAACAACTTTAAAGCTGTGCATTCTTCAGTATATTATACCAAAGATGGGTTCGACTGAATTGAAAATTGAGTTCGAGCAGTTTATGAAATCTAACAAGGATTCCTCAGACGTGAGAATACTGAAGTGGGAACGACTCTACTCCTCATACATCTTCCACAATCTAAAATACAGGTAGAGATTTATGAGCTGGAAGGGTTGCAGTCCCAGGAGGGGGTGAGTGGGTTGAGTTAAAACAGAAGACACCTCAGAGGTGTCCAATTAAATTTATTTTAAAAAGGAAGTCGTGTATTTACGCTTTGTCCATATGAGGACCCAAATATTTTATTTGGATCTCCTACAAATACAAGTTCAGTAACTAGTTCGCCAGCGTCATTAACATATGTTTTTCCTCCTACAAAATTACTTTTTAAACTTGCTTCTACACGCCTTTTATGGTCTTGCAGGGCTCGGTTAAATTTTGGATCTTCCAAGTCTATTTCGTCATTAGTACTTCGCATTCTTGCTCCTTGATAAGTAGCAGATCCTTCTAGTTTTGCATACAAATGTTCGATATGAGGTCTATTAAAAATTCTGTTCAATACATCAGCGGCTTTACTGTTGTTTCTCGGATCACCAATTGGGTACTCTTTATTTACAACGTCAACAAGTACGCGTCTACTATTTTGCTTAACATCACCAGCGATTCTTTGTAAAAGTTTTTCGTTTTATATTGGGATTTCCGACCAAAATTGAGTTGGGCAAGCACCAAGGTCTAGTCCTGGAGCGGCTTTCACATAAACTAAATTGGGATCTGTTGTGGCTACAGCTTCGTACGATGCGACTAATCCTAATGTCTCTCTAAGTCCTCGTTCAACAGCTAAAACAGCCGTAGTCTTGCCAACTCTCTGAGGACCAACAACGAAGCCTGCAAAAGCTCCTCCTTGCGAAATGGCAAAGCTGAGACTGTTTTGGATTCTCTCAATCGCTCCTTCTCGAGCTTCAGGTACTCCGCGATACATGTTTTCTGTTGGTAGTTCTGTCATGTTGCACATTATATCACGACTGGTAACTGGTACTTGATTCCGCACCTCGGAGGTGCGGAATCAAGTTAAAACAGAGGACACCTCAGAAGTGTGCTACTAATTATTTTATTTTTTACTCCCCCAAATACTTTTTATAAAATTCCACCGTATTTTCCATTGCTGAAACAAAACTCACTTCGGAAATGTTGTGACCCCATCCTGGATATTCATTGAGTTCATGGGGGACAGTTGTTTTGTCCAATAATGTATTCAGATCTCGGCCGTATCCGATATTGACTACATCGTCATTTGCCGCATGATTGAGCTGGATCGCACCTTTGAGATCAGAAAGAAAATTGGTTGGTACGAACTCTTTCCAGAAAATACTTTCAGGGTTGTAGTTGCCTAATCGTTGACGTACACCTAGTCGGCGATATTGACAAACCGATGAATGTGTATTATAATCATTTCAGTAAAGTACAAAAATTTATACTTATATGAAACCGATAAAAGTAAGAGAAGAGCTCATCAATAGACACTTACGTATATTTACTCCCGAAGAATTTCGGCGTATTTTTGATCTGGCTTCCTATCAGTCTAAATATTTCCTTGAAACTCAAGTCAAGGAAGGACTGTTTATTCGCCTGAAAAAAGGATTGTACACATTACAAACCGATCTGCCTTCCGAAGAGGAAATTGCCAACAAACTCTACATGCCTTCTTATATCTCTTTTGAGTATGCACTTGGTTATTATCAGCTCATTCCGGAAATGGTATATACTATCACGTCAGCAACGTCCAAGCCAACACGAAAGTTTATCTTCAACAATATTGCATATGACTACCGAACGATTAAGACCGATGCATATACCGGTTATATACTCAAAAATACAGAACAGAAATCATTTTTGATTGCCGATCCGGAAAAGGCGATTGCAGATTATCTCTATTTTGTAAGTTTGAGAAAAAGTCCACACGTTGAACGTCTGCTGGAAAATCTTTCTCAGCAAGGATATTATAAAACCAAGGGATTAGAAAAAAAGCTGGTGTTGCAATACGTGCATCTGTTTGAAAGGAAGGCACTCGATAGATTAGTACATGCGATTTTTACATAAATGTATGTTATCACAGAATTATATAAAAACGCTTGCCATCAAGCTCCAGACCACACAACTCAATATTCGGAGGGAGTATGTTCAACATCTCTTTTTATCCCACCTCTACAAAGAACCTCAGACTGACAAGCTTTTGTTTAAAGGGGGGACAGCCTTACGAATTATTTACAATAGTCTACGTTTTTCTGAAGATCTGGATTTTAGTACTTCCATACGAGATACACAAAAGATAGAGAGTATGATACTTGTTGCTTTGGGAGAAATAGAACGAGAAGGCATTAGTACAGAGATTAAAGAGTCAAAAACAACATCAGGTGGTTATTTGGGGATCGCCGTATTCCACCTCCAAGAGGAAACGATCGGGATACAATTGGAAATATCACAAAGACAAAAGCAACAGGAAGGAGAAGTTGTCATGATAGCGAGTGATTTTATTCCTTCATATACACTAGTGAGACTGTCACAACAGCAGTTGATTACAGAAAAAATACACGCCTTGCAGACGAGAAAGAAACCACGTGATTATTATGATCTCTATTTTATTCTCAGGGCAGGCCTGCTTCCGCTTGGAGAGAGAGCCGTATTGAAGGAAATTCTCAAGACGATCCCTTCAGTAGATATTCATTTTGAAAAGGAATTAAAACAGTTTCTTCCGCAAAGCCATTGGTCAATTATTCGGGATTTTAAACAAAACCTTCTGCAAGAAATACAGCGATTTATCTGAATGTGTTCGTTTTGTATTTCTCATGGCTGCGATGAAGTCACCCTTCCTAAGGGCTCGTCCATCAATAATCTGATAAGATATTGACTGTTACGGTTCTTCCCGCGTGGATCGCTTATGCGAAAGCATTGCGGGCAGGTGTGTCGGATACATACTGGTCAACTTATTAATGGATGCGACCTAAATTAACCCTTTCAATTATTGCTCTTGCTTTTTTTGGTGAAGATGGGCGGATTTTAAGCTCAAAAGGGAGAAAAGTTTGCGTTCTGTTTCAACAATACCGATGTTGAGATTCATATTCCAACTCCTCTTTACAATTCTTCAAATTGATTTTCCATAACAACGTATGTGGCATCGATATTCTTGTTAACAACTTTTTTAATCCCATCTTGGGTCTAATTCCCCGATGCTCTGCGTCGAATATGTCATCCAGAGGCGATTAGCCGAAGGATCCATGGATTCTTCGCTACGCCACGCCAAACGTGGCTACGCTCTGAATGACAACAAGATACCCCGATGCTCTGCGTCGGGGAGTATCATTCTCCTCACCCCAAGGTCACCAAAGACTCGGATGCTGTCAAGTTTTGATGTAGGCTCAACAATGCGAGCAATACACAAATAGAGAAATATTTCATCATTCAGCTCACCAAATCCAAGATGGTTGTATTGTTCAGTCAAAACTTCTAGGAGCACACTCGATACAGATTGCCGAAGACGTACCATGAGCGGTGGAGCCTTTGAAAACAGATGTTGTTGGTCACCAAGTAAGCGACTACTTCCAAGAGCAAGCAGTGTTTCAAGATCTTCTTTTGAATGAGCACTCCCAATATGATCTATGTGGACTATTCTCCCCTGTTCCTTTTGGACAATCTGTACAGCAGTAGCACCACTTGAGGTTGTAACTTTTCGGATATATGCCATATCCTCAATTGTAGTGGCTAGTGTCCCAAAAAACTTGTTTTTGAGGCTAATAAATCATGAAAATGGAGAAAGTGGGAAAGTCAGGTAAATAGCACCCCTACCCTTTGGCAAACGATTTTGAGAAGACGTAAATACAATCGAAAGATTGCATCATTTGAAGATAGGAGAGGGATGAAACAAAGCGATCTCAGTAATGCGCAACAAGATCCAAGCTGTCCGAAGAGTGATTTTTTAAGAATTGATGGAGTTATCCCAATCTCTCACATTGATTGGGAAAGTGGGATGACTGCAGAGGAGATTGTTGCATCCCATCAGACACAGAAAAAGCCTACACATACAAAAGATCCAAAAGTACAAATAACAACATTTGATCCATCGGAAACATGGGATAATACACCAAAAGCTGATCCGAAACCTGATTTTGAAGAGCGATCCACCAATTCAGAGCCAAAAGAACCAGCGATGCGATATCGAGATATTGAGCGTGCAGTAATTCAAAAAGCTCGAACAGTAGTTGCAGCAGCGCTTTCCGGTAGCCAGAAAATTCCTTTTGAAGACATAAGTGCATTTCATCGAGTCACTGCTGATTTTCATGAAACAGTTGTTGATGAAGGTATGGTCTCACTTGAAGATCTATTTCCAGACGGATTGACGTTGGATCTGGTTGAAAAGTTGCAGCAATCATTTCCTGGTATCCCAGATCATATTGTCAATATGCTTCTGGAAATTGCTCTTGCCTAAGAAAGTACAAGAAGTCCTTTTTTACCAATCTTCGGTAGTGAAATGAACAATCAAAAGAATAGTTAGGTACTTTATACGAATATATGACAGTACTTCTTTCACAGCTCTAATATTGATGAATTGCAAATACTCTTCATCGTAAGAGTTCACTCTCCTTGACACAATAATTGTCATCCTGAGAGATCCGCCAGCTGGCGGAGACCGAAGGATCCATTCATAAACAATATCTGA
>PFSC01000058.1 GCA_002788865.1 Candidatus Roizmanbacteria bacterium CG_4_9_14_0_2_um_filter_39_13 | reverse complement strand
AAGCTTCATCGAGGCGGTAGGAGTCAAGAATATACTCAAGGTTCATATCAAAACAACCATGTCGCCTGGGCTTCAAGTGGATCTATTGAGCATATAACGTATCAGGATTTAGGATCTTGTCATTCTGAATGAGCGAAGCGACTGAAGAATCCATGTTTGTCTATGGATCCTTCGGTCGTCACTCACGTTCCTACTCAGGATGACAGTGAATGTCATTCTGAACGCATGGATCCTTCGGTTTCACCTCTGGATGACAAAGAGAGCCTTCAGGATGACAAACAACTGCGTAACATGAGTTCTTAATTCTTAATCGGTTTGTGAAAATAGATATCATCGCTCGTATGGATGAGATACAATATAGGTGAAATCACCTATGAAACGATACTACATACGATATACCATATACTTCATACTTATTACCCTCGTGTGTGCTGTTCCAATTCATGCCCAAGAATATATTCTGGAACTTCACCAGATTGAAGCTACAGAGTCAGTGCAACTACAACCAAAAATTTCAAACAGTCAGTTATCCATCCTTGAAAATCAAGGATATGTGATCATTTCTTCAGAAGAAAAGCCAACAGAATTTGCATTCTCTATTGATCGCACCGACCTTTCTTTTCCCAATCTGAGGGAGGGAGGATCATTCGGAGAAAATATTACTTTGGACGCAAAATCCAGCACACAAGCTCAATATCAAATTCTCACAAAGTTGAGCTCTCCATTTCAAACAATTTCAGATCAAACAATTGAGCCTACTACATGCGATGATGGATGTACTACACGGATGTCCAAACAATGGAAGTCTGAAAATGTGTTTGGGTGGGGGTATTCTATAGATGAGGGGAAAACGTACCGTCCATTTTCATCACAAACAACATCTCTCGATACCGGTTTATCATCCGAAAATTCAAAAACAAAGATCATCTTGAAAGTCCAAACGCCACGAAGTCAGCCTGAGGGGAATTTCTTGGGGGTCATTCAGATGTTTGCGCTGCCGGAGTTATAATATTAGAGAATAGAGAATAGAGAATAGAGAATAGAGAATAGAGAATAGAGAATAGAGAATAGAGAATAGAGAATAGAGAATA
>PFSC01000096.1 GCA_002788865.1 Candidatus Roizmanbacteria bacterium CG_4_9_14_0_2_um_filter_39_13 | reverse complement strand
ATTGTTATTGTCAGTTATATGCTTTAATTTTTTGATGTCTTTATTGCCGGATAGCCAAATAGCGATTTCTTTTTCTTTAACTCCTTTCCGCTTTAAGTAAGACAAAACAAGATCTTTTTGATTCGCCTGTACCTCCTCTTTTTCTTTGAAGTCGCTCGGAAGCTGAATCATAACAAGGGGGTTGATATCAAGCCCTAATTCTCCATAGTATTTTTTGAGTTCAATCCTTTTGTTAAAGGCAAGTTCAAGCATTATGTCAGTTATGTCCTTATCGGAGAGATTTTTATTTCCCAATTTCTTTATCTCTTCCTCTGTCTGGGTAATAATTTTTTCTTTAATAAGCCCGCTCGCTATTACATCGCTTTCCAGTGCTTCTACAAATCCAGCTTTTTTCTGCGATACATCACTAATGTTTGGTAAATCCTTTGGCGTTGCGGTAACTTTGAGAATAATTCTTGGTTCAAGCAAGTCGATTATTTGATTATATAGCGGCAGGTGTTCACCGGCCTCTGTGTGAGCCTCATCAATGATCAAAACGAGGTCTCTTTCTTTTTTCGTTTTCTGTATGAATTCGTCAAAAACTGCTTCACCACCATATCCAACGCCACCACTTCTTCTTAATTTTTTTGATTCTTTGTCTGTTCCTTTTATTTTTGACCAATTGATAAAGAAAATATTATTTTTGTAGAGTTTTCCTTCGCTCAAATTATTTACATCTTTGAGATTCATATCAGTACCTTCATTGAAATACTGATACAGTTTATTTTTAGATTGCGTATAAGATTCATCCCCGCCAAAAGATATCCACAAGTACGCTTTATCTTCGTGAAATTGATAATTATCATCAAGACATCTCAAAAACTCCGCCATCATTATTGTTTTCCCTGCGCCTGTTGGAGCTTTGAAAACTAATGGAATTCTATATTTGCCAGTTTTCCACAATGCTAAAAAAGTATTGCTCAATTGGTCTACTGCCGTTGATTGAAAATTTTTTAGTATCATAAATTTATTTATCTTTGAGCGTTAAATTGATTTCTTTGTAGATTTCAAGAATTGGCTCGGGAACATCATCAATAACTATATTTTTTGGTAAATATTTAAACAATTCTTTCTCTATTCTGTTATAAGAAAAAATATATAAAGCAACTTTATCATTTTTTATTTTATTTATAAGTTCCTCAAATTTATTTGTTGCCTCTCTGAAATAAATTGCTGTCTTTTTTGTCTTGTCTTTATTCTCAAAAATTTGATACCATTCATTAATTTCAACTTCTTCAAAAGTATTTTCTTTTATGGCTATCATCTGTCCTGCTTTTTCGGTTAGCTCGTGCCTTTGCTTGTCATTGATATTATCAATTCTTTCAACTGGGATTAAATCGGTTTTAAAATATTGAAGATTGCCACCTAAACCTTTTATTTTTTCTCTATTTTTTGATTTTTTAGTATATCCTTTGATGATTTTCTCAATACGAGGATAACAAACCTCTTCTGCAATTTGCCCTTCATTGTTTGTGCAAAGAATAAATTTTCTTTTGCCTTTGCCCTTGTCTTCATTGTTAAGATCCAAAACCGCTTCTCCTGTTGTTCCAGACCCCGCAAAGAAATCTAAAATAATTGCGTCCTGTGGAATATGGGCAATCCTCATCAAATGATCAATCAGTTCTTTCGGTTTTGAATAAGGGAAATCAAGCCCCAAAGTTTTCAAATAATCGGAGCCTCGTCTATTAAGAAATTTTTTATCCACTAAAAAATTCCTCGGTTTTGTTCCCTTATCTCTTCTTTCTTCAAGATAACTTTTTGTATATATATTATATTTAGCTTTCTTGCCATTTTGATCAAGCAATGGAGAATTTTTTGTTTCTTTGAAAACCAATAATGCTTTATTTTTCTCTGATGTTTTTGGTTCCCACCTCCAAAATTTACCTTCAGGTGGTATTACTTTTGAACCATCGGGGGCTTTTATAAAATATCTGCAATTCGGTCTTAATCCAATAAGTCCGCTCTGGTATAAGGCAACATCATCTCTGTATCTGCCATCTTTATCTTCCTTTGTGTACAGATCTTCGTCTACCTCATCATAAAAATTGCTCGTATCTATATTGGCTTTGTTTTTTGCGTAGCAAACAATATAGTCGCAAGACGGAGCAAAAATATTTCCTTTATCGCTGGCGGTTTTAGAAATTCTGGAAATTAGTGTTAAAAAGTTTTCATGCCTAAAAACTTTCCCGCATAACAAATTGAGATTGGCAACTTCCTGCTCGCCGATCGATATAAAAATAACGCCGTCCTCTTTCAAGAGATGTTTGGAAAGTTCCAATCTCTTTTCCATCATATTCAGCCATTTTGCGTGCCTGTATGAGTCATTATCATCTATAAATTTGTCATTATATTTCCATTCGTCCTTTTTCCCTGTGTTATATGGCGGGTCAATGTAAATAACATCAATTTTGCCTTTGTGCGTATAATTCAAAACAGTTAAAGAATGATAATTATCACCCTCAATAAAAATATTGTCATCGCTCTCATCAGTTCTTATTTCCTTTTCAGTAATTCGTTTTAAAATCGGCAAATTATTTTCACAATCCAAAACCACTTGTTCGGGTTCTTTTTCTCTGTCCCAAAGAAGCCCATATTTTTTGGATTCTAACTCTGTGTCTTGTTTTTCAACAAGTTTTAGCAGTTCTTCTTTTGATAATTTTTGATATTTAGACATAGTTTTTATTTAATCACGTCATCAACTCTATCAGTGGACGGCACTTTGCGCCATCAGCCAAAAAATCGGTCAAATTGAAAAAAAATCAGATTATGGTGGCCGCTAGAGGACTCGCCTGCCCGCCCCTGGAGGGAACCTCTGACCTCTCGAACCCGCCCTGCCAAATCCGTGGACCCGAGAGGTCTCGAACCTCTGACCTTTCGGATGTGAACCGAACGCTCTACCGCTGAGCTACGGGTCCATGATCGGCGGGCAGGTGTGAATCGAACGCCGAGTCAAACTCGGCTGGCACGTTTGACGTGCCGCTCTAACCGCGGCCTCCTTTCCTATTATATCATCTTCTCTTATGTTGTTTTTATGCTCTTCCTTCTTTACAATAAGAGGATGAATATTCTCAAAGGCATAATCGCTTTCATTATGGAAATAATGGAAACAGTGGTGTTTGTAGGCTCATTGTTTATTGTCATATACCTATTTATTCTTCAACCAAATCAGATCAAAGGCGCCTCAATGGAGCCCACATTTTATAATGGAAATTACATCTTCACAAGCAAAATAACATATAAAATGCGCGCGCCACATCGGGGAGATGTTGTAGTATTTCATTCTCCCAAAAATCATGACATCGAATTTATCAAGCGAATCATCGGATTACCTGGAGACACTGTACTCATTGAGGATAACGAACTCTATGTAAATGGTAAGCAAATTCCCGAACAATACATTTCTGAAAAAACTACGCTCGTGCCTGGAAGTTTTGCACAAAATGGTGTACCAATCATCGTTCCTGAAGAACAAGTCTTCGTAATGGGAGATAATAGACCTCGCTCATCAGACTCGAGAGAATTTGGGACAATTGATGAAAAATCTATTGTGGGTCAAGTATTTTACCGGTACTTTCCAACGGACAAAATCGGTTCAATAGAAAACCCATATGATGCAAGCGGAAACCTCAAAGCTCGAACATAAAAGACCGCGCATCAATCCAGCACCTCTATGTGATGCCCTTCATCAACTTCTTGACTGAGAAGTTTGTATATTTTGTCTATAAACTCTGCCGTGTCTTGTGTTTTTCCACGTTTCTCAATCACAATTTTTCCACGAACTCGCGACTGGTAAATCCTCACTCTCGCCTCATGCTTATCTTGCAGCTTTTGGGCGAGTATATCCAGATCTTTTGGAGAACTGGAATGATCGTCTGATGCGACGTCAAACTTGAGTTGACGGACCAACATCTCGGTTTGTGGTGCGGTGAGGTCATTTTTCAATATTTCTTCATATGCCTCTTTCATCTGCTTCTCCGTCTGTAAGCGTGATACTATCATAAGATGTGTGGCAGAGACTTGCCCCGCATAATATCCATCGATAGCAAGCTGAGGGATTCTGAGTAGTCGAATCATATGAGATATGTACGATGGATGCTTTTGAAGAACTTCAGCAATTTTTTTGAGGGGAATTTCTTTATCAACTCGAAGTTGATGAATAATACGAGATTTACGAAGAATATCTTTCTCATCTTTCAGAAGATTAAATAGCTCTTCTGTTGATTTGGTTTTCATGAAGTGTTATACCACTTTTACATACTGCTTTCCGAGCTTCTTAAAAAACTCGACAGTTCCAGCGACTTTTGCGTGTAGGGTATGAACACGACTCATATAGACATTATTTCCTGCATTGACTTTCGCTCCTCTTTGGGAGACGATGATATTTCCAGGCTTTGCTTGTTGTCCACCATAGAGCTTAACACCGAGTCTTTTTGAAATAGAGTCTCGATTTCCTTTGACTGCTCGTTGTGCTTTTGTATGTGCCATGTATTAGTCATTAGCTATTAGCCGTTTGCTATTAGCTTTAAATATTGATAATCTGGATTTTTGTAAGTTGTTGGCGAAATCCTCGTACTTTTCGGTAACGTACCTTTGATTTGAACTTCGCAATTCGTATTTTTTCACCTTTGAGATTTTCAAGTACTTTTGCAGTTCCAGCGACTTCTTTGGTCGGAATTTCAATTTCGGCAGAGTTTTCATCAAAGTACATGATGACAGGAAGACTTAGCTCAAAACCTTCTTCTTGATTTACATTTTCAATAACGAGTTCATCTCCTGCCTTGGTAATGTACTGTTTTCCTTGAACTTTGATTACTGCGTGTGTTTTCATGAATGTATTTACAAAAAATATATGCTTACGTACGCAAGCCGTGAAGAACTATTATACTTTATTCTTAATAAACTGCAAGAGGCCGATATGACTCAAGTAATTTCCTCCTGAACTTCATTCGTTGCCTCATTGTAAAATCCTCCTGAAATATCCTGTCAGTTAGGAGGTGAAAATTATGATAAAAAAAGATGTACATGCTG
>PFSC01000176.1 GCA_002788865.1 Candidatus Roizmanbacteria bacterium CG_4_9_14_0_2_um_filter_39_13 | reverse complement strand
GTTTTCACGGGGACGGATCCAGATTGTTGAAATAGTCTGGAGAATGGATTCCCGCCTTCGCGGGAATGACAACGTGTGTCAAAGAGTGTGAACTCTTACAAATAATTCTTTTGATTAACAAATCGAGTTTCGTGTGGTAGTATAAATGACATGAATGTAAAAGTACTCTTTGGAATTACTACAATTGCAATTATCGCAATAATCATTGGGTTGGTTGTTCTTTTGCAAAAGCAGACCAAATCCGAAATGAGTAAGAAAAGCGACGTGAAAGGGCTTGAGATTGTTGGTGCAAATGGAGCTACTCAAGAAAGGGCAATGCAACAACAAGATGCTCCTCAGTACGAACCTGAATCTCAAAATCAAATGCAAGAACCAGTTGAAAAAATTACATATTCATCACAACCTACTATGACCATTGACAAAAAAAAGGACTATTCTGCAGTCCTTACAACAACCGCAGGAGATATTACAATTGAATTTTCCACAAAGGAAACGCCGATTACGGTCAATAACTTTGTCACCCTTGCAAGGGATAAATATTACGACAACACCATTTTTCATCGCGTTATTCAGGGGTTTATGATCCAAGGAGGAGATCCTGATGGAAACGGCTCAGGTGGTCCAGGGTATACAATTCCTGCTGAAATTGGACTTAAACATGTTCGTGGTGCCATTGCTACTGCTAGGCTTGGAGATGATATGAATCCTAATAAAGATTCCTCTGGAAGTCAGTTTTTTATTGTTCAGAAAGACACACCTTCGTTGGATGGAGAATACACTGTGTTTGGTAATGTAACAAAAGGTATTGAAGTTGTAGATGCAATTGCTTCGGCACAAGTCACTTCTGGACAATCTGGTGAAGGTTCAACTCCAGTCAAGCCGGTCACAATAACATCGGTGAAAATTATTGAAAAGTAGAATGTGGGTTAATCTCTTCTAAGGTGTTTTTTCTTGTGATCTGCCACGTTGTCATCCCGCACCGATTCGGTCTGAGCCTCACGGTCGAAGACTTGATGCGGAATCCAGACTGGATTCCCGATCGTAGTCGGGAATGACAGATATACATAACGTGCTAGGAGAAGTTTCATTAAAATTCTGACAACATGTAGACCTTCAAAATAATTTTTAGATCTTAAAGAGAAGCTTAGCTTTATAGTCTTCAATATTCGTAAAATCATCTGCTATCTCTATGAGCTCATTATTTGCCGTCATTTTAAATGCTACTACTTCGACCAAACATCCGAGAGCTTGTTGTAGGTAGTTTACGACTGGTTTAAAATCTCCGTCTCCTGAAACGAGAATAATTGAATCAACTTTATTGCCCAGTCGAATTGCATCCATTCCAATTCCAAGGTCCCAATCACCTTTTTTTGCACCACCATAAAATGTTTGCAGTGGTTTTTCTTTCACTTCAAATCCAGCTTCATGAACGGCATTAAAAAATACATTTTCTTTGGTATCGTCTGCATTGATCACGTAAGCAATAGCGCGAACGAGAAGTCTCTTTTGGACAACTTGCGTGAGAAGGTTTTTGTAGTTTACTCGTGAGTTAAATAAATTCTTTCCAGAATAATACAGGTTTTGTACGTCAACAAGTACTGCGACTCGCTGATCTTTATTTTTGACAATCATGCCACCCAGTATAGAGGAGAAACTCTATAAAGTCTATAAAGTCTATAAAGTCTATAAGTCGATTACTTCGTAACAGTTCACAACTCTTGACACAGATTGTCATTCCTGCCCCCGATCGGAGTCGAGGGCAGGCTCCGGCGGGAATCCATTCTCCAGACTATTTCAACAATCTGGATCCCCGATCAGGTCGGGGATGACACAAAACAATAATTGATATACTGTGATACAGTTTTGTCAAAGACTGTGAATTCTTACATTACTTCTTGGATGGTGTAGGAGATATTTCGGCAGGAGATGGTGTAATCCCATTTTTCATGTTTTGAACAGTCTTTCGGACTTTGTTCCAATTATCAATTCCTTCTTTTGGAGTCACAATATACGCTCCATAATCAGAGTAGCCATCGGTCAAAAATTCATCAGTCAAAACAAGTGTATCAATTGTGTATTGGTTTGAATTTCGAGATTCAAGAAGTATTTTGTTTAGATCAGCAAGCGGAAGATCGGTAATAATATGATTTTCAAGCTCATCCAGAAGGGGGACTATTTTGGGAATAAAACCGATACCCATTACTTTTTTCTTTACTGCTTCAAGTACATTTTGTTGTCGAAGTGCCCGATTAAAATCACCGCCATCTTCAAGCGCATGACGAGAGCGGGCATATTTAAGTGCGGTTACCCCATCCATCTGCATGGTACCGGCATTGAAATGCAGTTCCTCAAATCGACAGGGAAATGCAATTGCCGGATGATCTTTGATGTCTTTGACAAATTGTTCGAGTTCTGACTTTTGTGCATATATATTCTGAGTTTCATCCGCAGTTGCAACTTTATTGATTATTGGTTCAATGAGTGCAAATTCCTCATCTCGCTCACACAGATTATCTTCCTCACCTTCTATAGGGTATTCATAATCAGTAAATGTTTTTTTAACATCGACGTTGATTCCTCCGAGAGTATCGATTGCTGTGATGAATCCTTGAAAATCTATCGCTGCAAATGCATCTACTTTTAAGCCGATCACATCTTCCACAACTTTTTTGAGAAGTCCCGATGGGTTGTCTTCGGTCAGAAGAGAGGTGTCAACATCTGGATAATTTTTTGGAAAAAGACCCATTTGATATACTGCGTTGATTTTGCTGTGAAAAAGCTCATTTTTGGTTGGAACTTTTACCCATATATCGCGAGGAAGGGAGACGAGAATTACGTGCTTTTTCTCCAAATCAAGATTGACTACCATGATGGTGTCGGTCAAATATGTCCCTTCATGAGTACCTCCACCATACCCAAGGAGGAGAAACGTAAAGTCTTTTTTCTCAGCAGGGGCATCTTCTCGTACATGTGGAGAAGTTGTAGTTTCGGTATGGATTTTGTTATAGAAACCAAGAATCCGATACAAAATTGCAACAAATGATATTGCCACGATAATTCCGAGTGCGATAAGTGAGTTGCGTAACAATTTTTTTCTGAGCTCTATTTGATTTAACCTCGTAATTTTCTTAGACATAAGAAGCTACAATTATACTTTAATCTCTCCATGGTATCCTGTTGATTGTGCATTCGTCAACTTCATTATTATTTTGTATAATCATTCTACGAACCTATGAAAATTACGGACAAAGAAGGAAATAACCTATCTCCAATACAAACGGTTGATAAAGTCGTGCAGAGAGGTGATCAAACACTCCTTGAAATCGAGCTTTTTATCCTTACTCTTGTCGGATTGATTCCAATCTCAATAATTCGAACGATATTGTACAGATTGTCTGGAATAAAAATCGATTTCTCATCGATCATCAATATGGGAGCTCGATTGTACAATCCTGAAAATATTTCAATTGGTACAGATTCTGTCGTTGGGGAGGGGGCAATCCTCGATGGGCGTGACAAGCTCACAATCGGAAGTCATGTCGACATCGCAAGTCAAGTCATGATCTACAACTCCGAGCATGATATTCATGATCCGACATTCAAAGCTACAGAAGCACCTGTGACTATCGGTGATTATGTATTCATTGGTCCACGTGCGATCATTCTTCCAGGAGTCACCATTGGGAAAGGTGCGGTGATAGGAGCAGGAGCTGTGGTCACAAAAGATGTAGGGCAGTTTGAGATAGTTGGAGGAGTTCCTGCAAAAAAGATTGGAGAGAGAAAAAATACAAACCCTTCCTATCGACTTCGGAGAAAAGATTTTTTTGATGTCATTTCAAAACTGTTTTAAATTCCTCCAGTCCCTCTCAAAAATACTGCTCTCCACGGACGATACGATGAATAATATGTTTCTTCGATGGTAGGATTATTGTCGGCATCGTATACTTTGTAGTCAAACCGCGCCTTTGATCCCCACGCTGCATAATCTACCTGTTTCACAACTCCGGCTGGCAGAGTAGGGTCATCTTCATAGAGGGACTCTGGTGGAGGAACAGAACCCCACACAGTGACAGGGGATAATTCCACTCTTCTTCCATCCGATCTCCCATAAAATTTGAATTTGAGAATTTTATTTGCTTTGTCAATTTCTGTTTCGATGAGAATCGCTCCTGGCGTATTGTTTCTAAATTTGAAATCAACAGATGGTGTGAAAATAGTCGCATCGAAGCCTGGTTCAGAATCATTCTCATAATATGAGACGCGATATGCATGTGCTGTACGACTGATGATTGGAAGACCAGTATTCAAAGCTGCTCGAAACACTGTGGTAGATACTTGGCATACTCCACCTCCATCTCCTAGTACAGTGCGCCCTTCTTTGATAATGTACGAAGGCTGATACCCAGTGGATGCGGAGATATCTCCGATATTTGAATTAAAGGAAAACGTCGAATCTTTTGGAACAATCAGGCCATTAAATTTCGACGTTGCTAGAATGATATTGTGAATTCGAGATGAGATACTATGGCTATAATCCGAGACCCCTTCACCTATGAGCTCTTCAATCCCAAGATCATTTGCCTCAGCAAGTGTAATCTCAGGCTCTACAATCTCATCTTTCAAAACTACTTGTTTGTTTGGTGTATTACTTGTAATTGTTTGAATTGCGGCATTTAGTTCAATATAAAGCTCTTCTGACTGGATTTTTGTACCATTTTTATGTGTTTTAAATTCGATAACTTTCCCATTTTTAAATGAAAATTGTGCATTTTCTGAAGGATAATTGTATGTTTCTTCTGCAATTTTCACAAACTCAACAATAGGAGTCTTGTCATATTCAATTCCAGATGTAAAAGTAAAGTCTTGAAAGTGAATCGCTGCATTCAATTGTTGAGCAATTCGGGAAGAAAGATTTTCTGATCGACCAATCATATATGCTTGGTCGACTTTTGTATCGATATCTCGCTTGAGATGGAGTTGCTCTCCTGACAATGTAGCAATTTTGATATCCTTATATACTATTTCAATTAAGGCAGTATTAAAGTAATCATCCCTTTTTTCCAATAGTTTCAATGCTTCTTTCTTTGTTTTGTTGCTCATATCTACATTGTCTATGTAGACATGTGGGTAGATGCGATCTCCGGTTTGTGACTGAACTGTGACCCATATTCCCACAAGCACAAGTCCTATTGCAATTATTATTGTGAGTGTGATGATTCCAGATCGTTGTAGTATCGAAAGCTTCTCAAAATATTTCATGTGATAAAAAGAATGTAGTTCCAATGCATGATACAGAAATACATTAATTTTAGTATCATTGATATATGGATGATACTGAAAAGAATGATATAAATCAACAATCATCGCCGTCTGAACCTAAAAACATTAAAACAGAGGAAGTATCAGCCGAAATTGAAAGACCTGAAGAAATATCAGGAAGTATTCCTCCCGACTTTCCGACGGACGTTCCTATATATCAGGAGAGCAATAACAAGGGGATGTTTATCGGCGGGGCTATACTATTTTTCATAGTCGTATTCGGGCTTATCTATTGGTTTTTCTTACGAAATATTATAAACCCGCCAACTTCTACACCTGCTCCCACTTCAAATGAAAATGTAACGCTTACTTACTGGGGTCTGTGGGACGAAGCAGAAATTTTTCAACCCGTTATTGAGTCGTATCAAAAAGAACATCCAAACATAACGGTCAAATACGAAAAAATGTCGCCTGATCAATATAGAGAGCGTCTCATTGCACGAAGTCAAACTGGAAATGGCCCAGATATCTTTCGATTTCATAATACATGGCTTCCTGAGTTGCAGGAGGTGATATCACCACTTCCTGTAGACGTGATGACTGTTGAAGAGTTTAATACAACATTCTACCCAATTCATCAAAAAGATTTAAAAATACAAGATCAATACTATGGTATTCCCCTCATGATTGATGGGATGGTGCTGGTATACAATGAAGATATCCTGAAGCGGGCTGGACTCATAAACCCACCAACCACTTGGGTGAGCGAAGGGAACGATGTGTTTTCTGCAATCAAGCAGTTTACTGTCAAAGATACAAACGGAACAATTATTACGGCAGGAATGGCTATTGGGACAGCTACAAATGTCGAACACTTCGGGGAAATATTTGGCATACTCCTTCTCCTTAACGGTGGAGATTTCAAAGATTTAACCACTCCAGAAGCAGCTGAAGCGCTCGAGCTCTATCGAAAATTTTCAGAAGATGGGTATTGGGATGAGACAATGCCGATGTCAACCACGGCATTTATTCAAGGGAAAGTAGCGATGATTATGGCACCATCTTGGCAGATTATTGATATCAAAAGTCAGGCTCCTGAGCTGAACATCAAGGTCGCTCCAATACCACAAGGATTGGACGGTGCGGCAGTATCAATAGCCAGCTACTGGGTTGAAGGAGTGAATAAGCAAAGTCCGCATCAGGCCGAAGCGTGGGAGTTTTTGAAGTACCTTTCTGAAAAAGAACAGTTGTTGAAAATGCACGAAACACAGTCGAAGGTTCGTCTCTTTGGAATTGCATATCCTCGACAAGACATGGGTGATCTATTGAATGACCATCCGTATTTGAAACCAGTTATAAGCCAGGCAAAGGACGACGTGTATGTCTCGCTCCCACTTACTAGTCGGACGTATGATGGAGGACTCAATGATGAGATAGTGAAGTATATTGAAGATGCGATTACCTCTTCTTCAAAGGGGACTGATTATTCTTCGGCACTTACTACCGCAGGTCAAGGAATAAATGTGGTTCTTGAACGGTTCAAAATAGAGTAAAAAAATTGGATCTTGCTTTGTATTTGTGCTAATATGAGTGGGTATGGGCTTTTCGTTACTATTCTTCAAAAAGAAATCTAAAAAATCTATTTATTTTGGTCTCTATATTACTGATTCTTCTGCGTGTGGTTTTGTATTTGAGGTCACAAACAGTCAGACATACATCATTTCACAAAACACATATAGTCTTACTTCCGGCTTTGACAAAATTCTTGAAGATATCGACAATCTGATCTCTGAGCTTGAACTGAAAACAAACCAACATCTGAGCCAAACGATTTTTTTCTTACATTCGTGGATGATCGATGCAGATACCTATGAAATCAAAGATCCGTACAAAAATATCATCAAACAGCTCTCCAAAGATTTGGAGCTGGAACCGCTCGGCTACATCGATGTAAAAGAAGCTTTGGAGCAGTATTTTCTAGAGAATTCAATAGTGAATACAGTTGCAATCGAAGTAAACAAAACAAAACTCGGAGTGAGCATAATCAAAGGAGGTAGAGTTATCCACGAACAGTATATTGCTCGTACAGACGAGGTTGGAGACGATCTCAATAGTATTTTCAAAGAGTTACCAAAGCACGTGCTTCTTCCAGGCACCATGAAGGTTTTTGGTGACGAAGATAAGGCTGAAATTTCATCAAAACTTGCGGCATATGAGTGGGATAGCGATGTGTTCCCCGAACATCCGATCATAGAAGTCATCAAACAAGATGAGTTAAACCAGACGCTCGTGGAAACATTTGCAAAAGAAATGCTCGGAAATATATCTTCAAATGAAAATGGAGAAGCGCATTCCAAAGAATCTGGACAAGGTCAAGATTCTCAGAACAACACTCATTTTGGATTTGTTGAAGGGAAAGATATATTATCTACTCCAAAGCCACAAGTTCAAGAGTCTTCACCAATCTCGAATGTCACTCTTCCTTTTGATGGAGCGCCAGAGGTTGATGTAGCAAATATTGCGGAAAAGAAAACACCCTTTAGTTCATTAAAAAATATGTTTAGTTCAAAAAATACTTCAAAATCAGAAGGAAGTAGTAAGAAAAAAATGATTATAGTCTCAACAATCATTGCTTTGAGCATAGTTTCCGTTATGGGAATATATGAATATTTCCTTCATACGCTACATATTCGAATATACCTCAAATCAAAAACAGTTGACCAAACATTTGACATTGATATTCCGATCAAAGATACTGCATCAAACGAACTTGCCGTTCTTCAAAAAAGTATTTCGAATGAATATTCTAATAAAAAAAATACGACTGGATCTCGAGAAATTGGTGATAGCGCTACGGGGACAGTGCTATTCATAAGTAAGGACAACACCGAAAGAATATTCCCTCGTGGGACTGAGCTCAAAAAAAATGAACTGGTTTTTCTTACAGACACCGAAGTCAAGGTACCCGCTTCAAAACTGAATGAGAATAACGATGTAGAGACAGGTAAAGCAAAGGTGTCGGTTACTGCAAAGGATATTGGAGAAGTATATAATATTCCAAAAGATACACAGCTTCAAGTAGAATCCCTTCCAACATCACTTTTTCTTGCAATTGCCGAGAATGCTTTCAAAGGTGGGTCAAAAAAAGAGGTCAGTACAATATCAACAAAAGATATGGAAACTCTCAAGTCTGAGGCAGAAAAACAGGCAGAAAAAAACACAGAGAATGTACTTGGGGATCATATCTCAAGTGATGAGATCGTGATTCCAAAACTTACCAAAGTATCGGTTGCAGGAGCAAAATTTTCAGGTGAGGTTGGAGAAGAAGCAAACTCATTATCTATAACCGCTAAGTCTGAAGTAAAATATTTCACAATACAAAAAGATGCGTTGTTAACTAGTCTTCAGGGCTTATTTTCAAAGGAACTGAGTAGTGATTATAAAGTTGACCCTGAAAATATAGAGTATTCAATTGAGAATATTGACGAGAATAAGAACGAAGTTGTCCTGACAGTCGATGCAATTGCAACTACTCACAAAGATATTGAACTTGACAAGGTCAAATCGGACTCTCGACTTCAGATGCTTGGCTCGCTTGAAGAAAAATTGAAACAAAAATATGAAATAGAAACTATTGAGGTGGAAACGTCGTTTGGATGGATGCCATTTCTTTCGTCATGGTCGCCACTATTTAGCAAAAATATCAGCATTAGTACTTCAGTGCGTTGACCTATGGCGCTCACAATATATCGGAAACAAATTCTCTCCAAACGGAGACAACTCGTGCAGTTTGCATCATACATAATTCTTTTTATTGGTGTGAGTTTTTTATTTTGGGCATTCTACCCAATGATTTCTTTTGAACTATATGCAAGGCTATTCTTGAAACGCGTAGCCGCATCTCCACTACCTGAGTCAGAAACTGTATCATCTCTTGAATTTGCACAGTCAGTGTATGCCGATGGACTTTCACTCTCAAACAACCTTCGTGATTTCACCCAAGCAAATGTGTGGTTCCCTGCCTCCAATTTGCCAATTGCACGAAAAGATCTGAATACCGATTCATACACCCTTTCAATTCCTCGACTAAATCTCAGTAATCTCAATGTGAAAGTTGGAGAAAATGATCTCTCTGAAAGTCTTATTCATTACCTACCAACGTCTCTTCCAGGACAGTATGGAAATGTAGCAATTTTTGGTCACTCAACACTTCCGCAGCTGTTTAATCCAAAAGATTATAAATCTGTATTTACTTATCTGCCCAAACTCGAAGTGGGAGACAAAATATATGTTCAGGTAAATGGGGGGAAGTATGAATATGAGGTGTACGACATGTTTATAGTGAATCCAGATGAGGTATCGGTACTCGATCAACAGTTTAACGATTCGATTCTCACGCTCATCACCTGTGTCCCACCAGGTACCTATCTTCAACGTTTGGTCGTCAGAGCTCGACTCGTAAGAGATACTTCTTTATCTTTGAAATAATCCACTTTTTATATACCTATAGTTTTGGTACAATACCGCATGTCAACGCAGACGGCTATATCGTTTCATGTGGTTTATAATTGGATTGTCAATACAATCTATTTCTTCATTTATTTTTGCGCACTATTTGTTGTTTCTCTTGGTGAAGTATTGTACAAAAGCATTTTATATCCGTATCTTTTCACAAAAAATACGTTCTTTACTGCATATTCTTTTATTACAAGTGAGAAACTACCAAAAAATTTTAAAAAAATTACTCAAACAATTTGGAAAATACTCACACTCATCCCGATTCTCGTAAAAAATGCATTCATATTTTTTTTTAAACTGATTGAATCAGGTGTATTCTGGTTTTTATTTGTGGGAATATCTATTTTTCGATTCTTTAAGAGTATATATTTTCGGTATTTTATATATGGGTTTGTTTTCTGTCTTCTTGTTATATTTGTACAAAAATCATATATATTTATCAGCGATCTTCCCTCTCCCAGGTCAATTGGTGAAGTAAATTTTGCGCAATCTACACATTTATATGACAGAAATGGAAGATTATTATATGAAATTTTTCGAGAATTCAACCGAACAAAGGTGGAGGTTCGAGATCTTCCAGATACTATAGTTCATGCTACGATAGCAATCGAAGATGAACATTTCTACAATCACAAAGGCATTTCATTTTTTGGTGGAATACTTCGCGCTGTAAAAGATACTCTTGCCACAAGCGAACTTCAAGGAGGTTCTACTATCACGCAACAGCTTGTAAAAACAGCTCTCCTGACGCCAGAACGAACAGTTGAACGGAAACTTAAAGAGATGGTTCTTGCTTTGTGGACAGAGCAAATTTATTCAAAAGATCAAATAATGGAGATGTATTTGAATCAGGTTGCATACGGAGGTTCGGCGTATGGCGTCGAAGAAGCATCAAAAGTGTATTTCAATAAAAAAGCACAAAACCTGACCCTGAGTGAAGCTGCGCTTCTTGCGGGATTGACTCGAGCTCCTTCAGTATATTCTCCATTTATCAATCCAGATCTTTCAGAAAAAAGAAGAAATCAGGTGTTGAGCCAAATGTATGTAAATGGGTTTATCACGAAACAAGAACGTGACGTTGCGCAGAAAGAGGTTCTCAACATACAACCTCCAACAACAAATATTCGAGCTCCACACTTTGTCATGTATACGCGAACGCATTTAGAGCAGGACTATGGGAGCAAGCAATTGGAAGAGGCGGGTTTTCATGTCACCACTTCGCTTGATCTTGTCATCCAAGATAAAGCGCAAGAGATACTCCAAGAAGAAATACAACGTCTGAAATCTCGAAATATCTCAAACGGCGGAATCATTGTGCTGAGACCTGATACGGGCGAAATACTTGCTATGGTAGGATCAGTAGATTATTTCTCGGAAAAATACGGCGCATTCAATGTGACAACAGCACTAAGGCAGCCAGGATCTACTTTGAAACCAGTGTTGTACTCGATGGCACTTACGCGCGGATTCACCGCAGCCACACGGATTGACGACTCTCCAATCATTTTTCACATCCCAGGAAGTGAGTCATACCAACCGGTAAATTACGATCGGAAATTCCATGGTCGGATTCCAATTCGACAAGCTCTAGCAAACTCGTACAATATTCCAGCAGTGAAGGTCCTTAATACACTTGGAGTCCAGGCATTTGTGGACTTTGCAAAAAATATGGGAATTAACACGTGGGAAGATTCGTCACGATTTGGATTGTCTCTAAGTCTTGGGGGAGGAGAGGTCACGCTTCTTGATCTCACTCGAGTTTTTGGAGTGTTTGCAAATGGGGGATATCGTATAGAACCAAATCCAATAGAATCAATCACAGATAGTAGAGAACGAAAGATTCAGGAACTGTATAGCACCAAAACAAAGGTATTAGATGAAGGTGTTTCTTACATCATTTCAGATATTCTCGCCGACAATAATGCACGACTTCCAGCATTTGGGCCGACAAACTCGCTCAACATACTAGGGTATACTGTATCGGCAAAAACAGGCACAACAAATGATTATCGTGATGCATGGACGATTGGATACACCTCAAAAGTGGTTGTTGGAGTCTGGGTAGGGAATAACGACAGCTCTTCGATGAATAATTCACCAGGATCACTCGTTGCTGCTCCGATTTTTAAACGACTTATGACCTATCTTCTTGAGGAGCATGACATGGCGGGAGAAATTCCCAAACCATCAAACGTCATCGGGAAACCCTGCTATGCGGGGAAAGCAGAATATTTTTTGAAAGGTACAGATTCTCGCATTGGTTGCTATGACACCATATTGAAACCTGGAACTCCTACACCAAAAGAAGAAGCACTGAATTCTCAATAATCGCCAAATTTTAATCTCTTTTAGGGTTTAATTCCCCGACGCTTTGCGTCGAACATGTCATCCTGAGGCGATTAGCCGAAGGATCCATGGATTCTTCTCCGCCAGATGGCGGATCAGAATGACAACGAGATACTCCGACCTGCCTTGCCGGCAGGCAGGCTCGATGCGGGATCCAGATTGTTGAAATAGTCTGGAGAATGGATTCCCGCCTGCGCGGGAATGACAATGTGTGTAAAGAAGTGTGAATTATTACCTTAAGGCTCATCCAGTGTCATTTTTCCCTCACCTTCATTATAATGAACCTATGGATTCCTCATTTACATTTGAGCGGTACGAAATAGATGAAAATAAGAAAGACATTCGTTTTTTTTATACGCTCAAACATCTTGACAAAATTTACAATTTTCAAGAGGTGATATCGCTTCCTTCGATTGTCGAGATAGATGAAGTAGACGGTATGTTTCAGAAAATTCTCCAATCGGCGCATATAGCCCTCGGGATGAGCTACTGGAAATTATTTTGCCCAAAAAAGATACTCTTTTTCACGTATTCGATTTCACCTACTCAGGCTGAATTTTGGACGAAGG
Organism: Candidatus Roizmanbacteria bacterium CG_4_9_14_0_2_um_filter_39_13; assembly: GCA_002788865.1. GTDB lineage: Bacteria > Patescibacteriota > Microgenomatia > UBA1406 > GWC2-37-13 > UBA1450. The sequence goes on along the minus strand of PFSC01000176.1, from coordinate 8,133 downwards.
TATTTACAAAAGGATTTGGAGAGTTTTACTTCAAAAATTCAATACACTTTGAAGGTCTTGTACATTTCCCATCAGATGCTTCAATTCAGGATATTCCGCAGAGTGTCGAATTGAAAGACAGAAGCTTGGTGGGAATTGGGGGAGGAAAGGATTCTATTGTATCAGCAAGGCTACTACAGAAGGCCAATTTAGAAATTACTGGATTCATTGTCGAAACACAAAAGGATTATCAAGTGACCGACCATGTAGGCGATGCATTACATATCGATACAATATCCCTCAAACGAAACATCGATCCTCAACTATTTGATCTCAAAGCGCTTCCAGAATCGTTCAACGGACATGTTCCTATCTCGGTAATATACGCATGTTTGGGCATACTTTCCGGGTACCTGTATGATTATACAAATATCATTGTGTCAAATGAACGAAGTTCAGATGAGGGAAATATCGAGTATCTTGGAGTTTTGATAAACCATCAATGGAGTAAATCTTCGGAGTTTGAAAAACTATTTCAAAACTATGTGAAAAATACTATAACTCCAGATTTGCACTATTTTTCTCTGCTCAGACCACTTTCAGAGTTGCAGATTGCAAGGATATTTTCCAGAGAGAAAGAATTTCTTCATATTTTTTCAAGCTGTAATAGAAATTTTTCTATAGAAAAAAGCACATCTCGGTTGTGGTGTAGAGCATGTCCAAAGTGTGCATTTGCCTTTCTCATACTTTCAGCATATTTGGAGAAAGCAGAAATCCAAAAGATATTTGGTGAAAATCTGTTTGATAGTAAAGAACTACAACCATTATTCAAACAACTTCTTGGAGAAGAAGGACACAAGCCATTTGAATGCGTTGGAACTCCTGAGGAAGCAAAAGTCGCTTTTTCGATAATTCATGAAAGAGGTGAATTCGAAGACTCGATTGCGGTGAAGAGTTTTGTCCAAAACACACTTCCTTCCATTCACAACTTGAAAGAAATGAAAGATGAAGTGCTTTCGTCAAAACATTCAGAAACTATACCTAAAAAATTTCAATCAGTTATTTCTCAAATACAAAACGTATGTATACTTGATACATTCAAAGGAAAAAAAGTTCTCATACTCGGCTATGGAAAGGAAGGTAAGGCTTCTGAAATATTTATCCAAGCTCGATATCCAGATATAATTCTGGCAACTGCAGACAAATCTCAGTCCGAAAACTACCTTGACGTACAAAATGAATATGACTTTGTCATAAAAACCCCAGGAATTCCAAAAGGATTGGTCACTAAACCATATACGACCGCAACAAACATATTCTTCGAAAACGTTCACAAACATCAAGTGATAGGAGTGACTGGTTCAAAAGGAAAAAGCACCACAGCATCCTTAATATTTCATATTTTGAAAGATGCAGGAAAAGATGTTAGATTAGTCGGAAATATTGGTTCGCCGGGGCTTGAAGCTCTCCTCCAACCGTATTCTCAAAATACGATTTTTATATATGAACTTTCGAGTTATCAGCTTGATGATATTTCTTATTCTCCCCATATCTCTGTTGTTGTCTCCCTCTTTCCGGAGCATATTCCCTATCACGAAACCATTCAAAAATATTTTGAAGCTAAACACAATATTATTCAAAAAGCAGATGCAGATGATATATATATTTACAATGAAAAATTCGAAATTTTGAAATCCTGGGCGGATACATTTTCTGGAATTTCCCTTCCGTACGAAAATGATTTCACGCCATCGCGATCGAAACTTATAGGTACTCACAACCAAGACAATATGAGGGCTGCAGTTACAGTCGCACGACAATTTGGCATACCAGATAGCATCTGTGAAAAAAGTATTTCTTCATTTGAACCATTGCCTCATAGACTTGAAAATATCGGTGAGTTTCATGGCATCACGTTTTATGATGATGCTATTTCGACAGCTCCAGAGTCGACGATTGAAGCATTAAATAGCTTGGGTACTATTGGAACATTATTTTTGGGAGGGGAAAATAGAGGGTATGATTTTCAGTTGCTCATTGAAAAAGTTGCTCAAAATCAAATACCCAATATAGTTCTTTTTCCAGATTCAGGATTGGCAATGAGAAAAATTATTAATTCCATTTCCTCATACAATCCAAATATTCTCACAACCTCAGACATGGGAGAGGCGGTGCAGTTTGCATTCAAACATACCAAAAAAGGCTCGATCTGTCTCTTGTCTACTGCTTCACCCAGCTATTCTGTGTGGAAAGATTTTATTGAAAAAGGAACATTGTTTCAAAATTTTGTAAAACAATATGCGAAAAAAAATGCAGGTGAGAAAACAGAAAGCTGACAAGAAAGCCTTTCCAACCACGGTGTTTCTTGTATCTCTTGCTATTCTATTTTCACTCATAGGTCTCATTTTTGTGTTTGAAGCGTCTTCAATACGAGCTCTTCAATCTACCGGAGATAGCTTTTATTTTCTCAAACTCCAGCTCCGATGGATCGGATTGGGTATTGCGGCGATGGTTATATTTTCGATGTACAACTACAAAAACCTGTATTATTTGTCTTTTCCACTCATGGCTGTCGTGATCATTCTCCTCCTTATTGTTCTTATTCCCTCAGTTGGTCAACAGGTTGGTGGCGCCAGACGCTGGATCAATCTAGGCTTTATCACTATTCAACCTACTGAGTTTGCAAAACTTGCAGCCATTGTTTACTTCTCATCGTGGTTTAGTAAAAAAGAGAAGGGTCGATTCATGCCGTTTCTTATGCTTACTGGATTTTTGATGGCACTAATTCTGATGCAACCTGACATGGGAACAGCAATAATCATTTTTGCTCTCAGCGTCATTATGTATTTTCTTGCGGGGCAGCAACTTCAGTATCTTTTGGCACTCATTCCACTTTCGGTCAGTGGTTTTATTGCTCTGATTTTTGCGGCGCCGTACAGGCTCAGAAGACTTACAGCATTTCTCAATCCATCGGAAGATCCACTGGGGGTAGGTTTTCATATCAATCAAATATTGATTTCCCTCTCAGAGGGGGGGGTCACTGGGAGAGGGTTTGGCGCATCTCGTCAGAAATATTTGTTCTTGCCAGAAGCCCACACAGATTCGATATTTGCAATCATAGGAGAAGAACTCGGTTTTATCGGAGGAATATTAATCATTTTTTTCTATGTGGTTTTACTATTTAAACTCTATGAAATATACAATGCGACTTCAGATCACTTTGGGAAACTTTTGAGTGGTGGGATATTTGCATATTTTGGTCTTCAAGTACTGATAAATCTTGGAGGAATGGTAAATCTTATGCCACTTACTGGCGTCACATTACCATTTTTATCGTATGGAGGCTCGTCGATGATCACATCATTCATGCTCATTGGTGTCGTGATAAATATCGCACACCAGTCGAAACTTCCCAAAAATTGATACAATAAGAGGTATGAGTTCTATACGAAAAATCATGATCACAGGAGGACATCCGTCACCAGCTCTTGCGGTGATCGACAGACTTTGCGAGACTCATCCAGACACAGAAGTTGTATTTGTTGGGAGAAAATACAATAATCAATATGAAAACTCTGAAAGCTTTGAGTATCAAGAAATCCAATCACGGTACATACGGTTCATACACCTTGATGCAGGTAGAGTCACTCGGATCTTTTCTATCCGCTCAATGATGAGCTTGTTGCAAGTTCCCTTGGGTTTCATACAATCATTTTGGATAGTGATGAGTGAAAAGCCAGATACTATTTTGACCTTTGGAGGATACATCGGTTTTCCAGTTGCACTCGTCGGAAAACTATTTGGAATCCCGATATTTACCCATGAACAGACGATTCATCCTGGAATGGCAAACGCATACATATCGCATCTTTCAAAAAAAACCTTTATCTCATTTCCTCAATCTCAGTCATATTTTTCAAAAAATAGTGCAGTTCTTACTGGGAATCCTGTGCGAAAAAGTATATTTGACACACATAGCTCTACTTTGAAAATAGACTCAAATATCCCATGCATCTATATCACTGGAGGATCGTTGGGTTCTCATGCTATTAATGTACTTATTGAACAAATTGTGCGAAAGCTTGTAGAAACATATATCGTCATTCATCAAACAGGCAATATTCTTGAATTTGGAGATTTTGAGAGACTTCAAACTTTGAGATCGTCACTGCCACAAGAGCTTCAACAAAGATATATTCTCAGACGGCATATTCCCGACTCTGATGTCGGGTATGTGTATGCAAAATCAGACATCGTCATTGGACGTTCGGGTGCAAACACGTGGTTTGAGCTTGTAGCGCTCAAAAAGCCGGCAATACTCATTCCCCTTCCGTGGTCTGCATATGATGAACAAAAAAAACAGGCATTGCTTCTTGCTGACTGTGGAGCTGCAGAGATGTTTGACCAATCTGGAAAAAGCAGCGATCTTCTGGAACTTATTCATAAAATATTGGATAATAAGATAGCTTATGAAACTTCGTATCAAAAACTTTCTGAATATACTCCGTCCGACGCGTCTGATCGTATCATTCAGGAAATATATCGTTAGAAGGCGGTATATTTTCTATTTTATCTTGGGAAGTATTGTTTGGATTGGATTTTTTTACAAAGTTGACTCGTATTTTCGGGTTCAGAACGTCGTGTTTGTTGGAAAAACAGAATCTGATAGTATCATCGGCACCTCACATCTTTTGAATACGCACATGTGGCTTATAGATGAGCAAGAAGTACAAAAGCAAATAAACCTTGCAAATCCTTCGTATGTGGTAAAAGAAGTTCAAAAGCAGTATCCCCATACATTGAGTATTCAGGTTGGTCGATTGTACCCATCTGTATACCTTGAGGTTGGGAATGGGTATATTCTTTTGAGCAAGGAAGGAAATATCCTTCAAAAAAGCCGAGAAATCGAGCTTACGTCGGTACCTATAATCACATACTATCAGAGGATACCATATTCGACATATCAAGCTGGATACAGTGTCGATAAGAAAGATATTCGGGACGTTTTATATTTTATTGAGGTTATAAAAGGTGTGAAAGAAAAGGTGACTCGAATTGATATTGCAGGATATCATATGCTAGGATTATATACAGATGAACATGCATACGTGTTTTCGTCAGAAAAGGAAAAAGAGTTACAGTTGTACCAATTTGAACAAGCAATTCGTCAGTTTCAAATAGAAGGGACAGCATTTTCAAGTATTGACTTTCGATTTGACAAGCCAGTTGTCAAATTTTGAACATTTCAAACAGATATAATCATTATAATTTGATATTATTACTACATGGTCGACTCACTGATCTGTGGTATAGATATTGGAAGTACAAAAGTTGCAACAATCGTTGGGATTTCTACAGAAGAATCGGATGGAATGCGTATCATTGGTTTTAATGCAGATCCTTCTCAGGGAGTGAAAAAAGGCCTCATCGTCGATATAGATAAGGCGACCGCTTCTGTCGAACAAAGTATTGAAAAAGCAGAACGAATGGCTGGCCATCAGATAAAAGAAGCTTTTGTGACAGTTGGAGGACCACATATTTCATCAATAAACTCACATGGAATTGTCGCCGTAGCAAATCCACAATTTGAAGTCGTCGAAGACGATGTGCTTCGAGTGATTGATGCTGCGCGTGCGATTTCACTCTCAAATACTCGTCAAATTATCGAAGTCACTCCACGTGAATATAGCGTCGATGGACAAGGAGGCATAAATAACCCAATTGGAATGAGCGGTGTACGACTCGAAGTCGATACGCATATTATCACCGCAAGCGCAACAAATCTCAAAAATATTGATAAAGTCTTGAACGATTTGGGAGTTCGCAATATGGGATATATCTTCTCAGGAGTCGCTGCCGCAGATTCGGTACTTACCGATACCGAAAAAGATCTTGGTGTGGCTCTTGTTGATATTGGTGGAGGGAAAGTAGACATTTGTATCTATGTGGAAGGCGCTCTTTCGTATTCTTCTTCAATACCAATTGGTGCAAGACACATAAGTAATGATGTAGCTGTGGGACTTCGTGTTTCACTTGATTCTGCCGAAAAAATAAAACTCTACTTGAGCAACAACAAAGAGAAAGTTGAGGAAGCTATCAAAAAGAAAGATAAAAGTTTCTTGAGTCCTTCCAAAATAGGTATCACAGAAAAACTTCCCGAAGTGACTCCACGGGAAATAGTCGATGGGATCATCACTCCAAGAATTGAAGAAATATATTCATATATCAGAGAAGAAATTGTCAAAAGTGAGTTTGAAAAACGTATACCTTCGGGGTTGGTTATCACAGGTGGTGGTGCGATGACGATAGGAATGGTAGAGGAAGGCAAACGTATCGTACGACTTCCTATTCGTGTTGGTGTGCCTGAGCGAGCTTCAGGATTGGTAGATGAAGTGATGAATCCAATGTATTCGTCCACTCTCGGACTTGTCTATTATGGGAGCAAACAGTTGTTTCGTGATGACGCGTCAGGCAAAGATTTTAATTCAATTCTGAAAAACTTCTCAATGAATGATATAATTTCAAAAGTTAAGAAACTGTTCAAACAGTTTTTACCGTAATTTAGCCATTCAGCTTCTCAGTTCCTCAGCTAGTCAGTTCAATCTAGATGTTGGAATATTAGAAAGAAGTATTGTTGGTTAAGAAATAAGCTATTCAATATGTTAATCAAACCTAAAGCAGGCCAGGCTGCAAAAATAAAAGTTGTCGGTGTCGGTGGTGGTGGAGGAAATGCAATAAACTCCATGATCAAAGAAGGTGGCATCGAAGGTGTAGAATTTGTTGCGGTAAATACTGACGCGCAGGCTCTTCTTCATAATAAAGCAGATATAAAAGTACAGATTGGAGATCAGCTCACCAAAGGTCTTGGTTCGGGTGGAGACCCTGAAATGGGTAGACAAGCCGCTGAGGAATCTCGAGAAAAGCTGAAAGATGAGTTTGGAAGTGCAGATATGATTTTTATCACGTGTGGTGAAGGAGGGGGTACCGGCACTGGAGCGTCGCCGATAGTAGCAGAAATTGCAAGGCAGTCTGGTGCACTGACTGTTGCAGTAGTCACAAAGCCATTTGATTTTGAAGGAGCGCCACGCAAAGTTACTGCAGCAGAAGGTATAGACAGTCTAAAAGAGAATGTTGACACTCTCATTGTCATCCCAAATCAGCGCGTACTTCAGGTGATTGATAAGAAAACCTCAATTTTGGACGCATTTAAAAAAATCGACTCTGTACTATATCAAGGTGTGAAAGGTATTGCAGAGCTAATCACACTTCCTGGACTTATCAATGTAGATTTTGCTGACGTCAGATCTATCATGCAAAATGCTGGAAACGCCATAATGGGTATGGGAATAGGGAGCGGCGACAAACGAGCGATTTCTGCAATTCGGCAGGCCATATCGTCTCCACTACTTGATACGTCTATAGATGGAGCAAAGGGAATTCTTCTCAATATTGTCGGAGGGGAAGATCTATCAATGAGCGAGATTGATGAGGCGGCAACAATGATTTCCAAGGCGGTTGATCCAGATGCAAACATCATCTTTGGTGCGGCTATAGATGAGAGACTCCAGGATCAGATAAAAATCACCGTCATAGCAACTCGATTTGATGAGAGTCGTATGAAGCTATTTAAATTTCAACGACCTGGGCAAGAATCTCCTTCAAATGATCGAGAAAAGAAATCTACAATTGAACAAGATAATGATCTTTCTTTGTATCCGCCTGAGGTAAAGCAAGAAGATGAAGAAGACAGGCCAACACCTCCGTCAACGATGTCTGCTGATTCTGATGAGTTTGACATTCCTGCGTTTTTGCGGAGAAAATAAGTATGGGGAAGTTTACCCTGAGCAAAGTCGAAGGGATATTCCTGCGCTTTTGAGAAAGAAGTAAGTAAATAGATCTCCCTTGGAAAGGGAGTACTCCGCCAGAGGCGGAGGGAGGGATGTGTTTTGCTAGTAACATCCCCCACCCTTGTCGAGTTTGACTCGACTTCGGGTACCCCCTTCATAAGGGGGACCTATTCCAACCATTTTTAGATTGCCGCGCTTCATTTCATTTCGCTCGGTAATGACCAGCAATTCTCATTTTGACTAACAATCATTTGAAAATAAGTGCTGATGATGAGGAATAGCACCTCGCCCTGTGCGATAATTAATT
>PFSC01000030.1 GCA_002788865.1 Candidatus Roizmanbacteria bacterium CG_4_9_14_0_2_um_filter_39_13 | reverse complement strand
CCCCGATGTTCATCGGGATAAACTCCAGCGGGAATCCAGACTGGATCCCGAATCCCTCCAGAGGCGGGCAGGCAAGTTCGGGATGATACGAGATACCTCGACCCTTGGGTCGAGGAGTATCATTGAGTATTGATTCTTGTATCAGTGCACCAAGCTCCCCTGCTGTTTGTACGGTATCTATGTGTTTGATTTGCTTTCGAATATCCATCTCTTTTGGATACATGTAGTCTGAAGAAAAATGGGAAAGAACACGCTTCCTTATATTTTTGCTTTTCCCGATATACAAAGGAACGCTATCCTCTCCATAAAAAAGGTACACTCCGGGTCCTTCAGGTAGGACATCTATCATAGATTGATCTATAGAAATTGGGGTTGATGGCCGCTTGATTTGTTTGTTAATCATTTCATCAATGAGCTCTTTTCCAAACTGCTTTGAGACGTTTTGAAAAAACTTCCATAAAACATGTGCGTCGTCATACGCTCGATGTCAGTTTGTACATGTGATATTGAATCGTTCAATAATCGCATCAAGATTGTGATGACGATGCTCCGGAAAAAGTGTTCGGGACAACCTGACGGTACAGAGTTGTTTCATAGAAAACTGCATATCAAACCGTTTGAATTCATTTTTCAAAAATCCATGATCAAATCGGACATTGTGAGCCACAAAAATAGAATCTCTCAATAGTTCATAAACTTCATCTTTCACAATCTCAAAAGTGGGAGCATCTTCAAGATCGTCCGGAATGATGCCCGTGATCTGGGTGATAAAAGGTGAAACATGCGTCTCAGGATTGATGAGTTGATTGTATTTTTTGACAATCTTGTCGTTTTCTACTCTCAAGATTCCGATCTCAATTATCCTGTCATGTCGTGTACTGGTGCCGGTGGTTTCAATATCGACGAAGGAATATGTCATGTGTTATAGATTATATGTACTTGAAAAGTATATCAAGTGAGAAAGTCAATAAAATTGAGTTATTTAACCTGAATTACGAAATTATTTAGATTGTCAAAACAAGATATACGTCATTCTGGCTTGTCCAGAGTCTCGTATATATGTGCACTGCTATGGGCGA
>PFSC01000085.1 GCA_002788865.1 Candidatus Roizmanbacteria bacterium CG_4_9_14_0_2_um_filter_39_13 | reverse complement strand
TGAAAACGGGGATCAGGTCGGGGATGACACAAAATAATAATTGATATATTATGATACAGTTTTGTCAAAGAGTGTGAACTCTTAACTTTTCTTTAATGTTAGCGACGCTTAATAAAAAGGTAATAGTACGTACCTGACATCATCAGTATTGCCACTACTATCCATGGCCAGTTTCTTTGGGGGAAAGATCTTACTTCTGGCGGACTTACTGTTGGGGTAGTCTCTACTCCTTTTACAGTCCCTTCTTGTTCCTTTTCTCTCTCGTCTTGCTGCTGATCAGCTTTATCAGTTGACACTCCTAGTACTCCTTCTTCGAAACCTATGGCAGGGGCTGTAATAAATACACCTGCTGGTGTGGCAGAAACTTCGTTTGAAAAGTCTCATGGTGTACAACCATTGCCTGCTCTTACTTTAAAGTAGTAGGTAATATTTATGCTACCAAATCCCCTATAATAATCTCCAGCCTGTTTTGGGTTTACTATACCATCATGATAATCTCTGAACAAATCGTAAAAATAGTACAAACAATTCTTTCCAAAAATTAGTACTATTCTTCACACTGCTTGTATTTTCATTTTTGGAGGAGGGGACGACAAAATATATGGTGGCGAGCTTATCGAATGGGGAATAAATTGTGGAAGGTATATTTTTCACATTTCAAGGAAAAATCAGAAGCAAAAACCTCTTGTACAGATCTCGGTAAGACAAACCCGATAAATACTATGAATACACTTATAACATATTTCATACATACATTATAATTGGTTGATCACAAAATTATGACTGTTTTACCTGATGTTTTTCAAAAAGAAAAAATTCAATAACGCCGATGAGGATTGTGATCAAGACCGCAAGCCACCAATTGCACAAAGCATTCATGAGAAGAATAATTGCTATTATTGAAGCTATTCCACAAAAAACAAACTTGATAATTCTTTTGATTTTTTTACCGATTGTCAAAAAAAGCGTATTGTAAATCCCATACACAACCATCACAACCCACCACCACCATGCATTGACACAAATCTTATCCTCCTTACCCTGTATTTCTCCAGTTTGCTCGCCATTTACCCCTGTTTGTTCTTCCATCTCAGCCGATTGAGTTGCTTCTCCAAGTACACCTTCTGCAAAACCTTCGGCAATTCCTGAAACCACTATTCCTCCTGGAGTTGAGGAAAGTTCGTTTGAGAAAGGTCCAGGTGAACATCCATTGCCTGCCCGGACAGCAAAATAATACGTTGTATTTCCTGAAAGATTGGTAATAGTATAGCTTGTGGTATTGGCTCCTCCAACGGACGGATTTCCATATTGATACGATCCGGAAGATGTGCCATAAGCAACTAAATAATATGACACCGGGTTTCCTGCCACGGACCACGCGAGGGTGACTGAGTTTGTTCCTGGGACGGCGCTCAGAAGAATCGGCGCGCTGACAGGTTTGCTGTCATTGCAGGTTGAAGCACTAACACCAGCACCAAGTACCTCGCCTCCTCCTCCGGGGGCTGATGTTGGCGTTGGTGTCGGAGTAGAAGATAGCTCACCCCAAAAACCCAAAGTCAAATCGAATACTGTTTCCTCCCCTTGATAATCATCATTAGCTCCTGAGGACATAGAAACTGTAAAGTCGTAATCAAGATTTGCGTCGGGAGCAAAAATCCCCATCCCAATCTTGTCTTGACCATAAAATTCATCCACAGACCCGCTCCAGATCACCGTCGTTCCTCCCACAATACTGATATTCATCACATTCTCCAAAATACCAACCCCCGAAGTTTTTGTCCCTCTAATTGCCATTTCCCTTGTTTGCGAACTGGCATTTTTGAGATTAATAGTTTTTGTCAAAGTTCTGCCGGGATACCAATATCCATCGGCAGAAATACTAAAGAGTGGATCTGTGCTGGATTTTGAACAAGCTGCGGAAGAGTCAGGGCAATCGACATTTATATCGGCTGCTTTTACTTGTGGTGTAAGAAAACTTAATAATAAAAATAAAAATAAAATTTTCAGAAATCTTTTCATGGATTATACAGTTTCGGAGGTTGGTAATATACTAGTCGGACTAGGCGCTGGAGTGTCAGTAGGGGTTTGTTCTGATGTTGGAGTTGGGGTTGAGGTGGGTTGTAAACTTGGTGATGGTGATGGTTCAACCGATGGCGTTGGAGTAGAAGTAGATGTTGGCGTCGGAGAAGGAAAAATCTCTAAACTAGGAGACGGTGTAAGTGTAGGAGTTAACGTTGGGGTAGATTCAGGCTCTCCGGTTGGTGTGATAGAAGGTACGGGGTTTGATCCAGGTGTTGGAGTAATAGTTGGAACGACATAATCAAGTGAACTTGGATCATTTTCCGAATGATTTATACTTCCCGGCGTACCATAGTTACTCCCGTCGTTGGCATCCCAATATGCCCCATCATTGCAGACAGGATCTATACATGAATGCCAGCTTCCCGCAAGTGTCCCATCTCCGGGCGTTGCTCCGCGCTCCATTGATTTCCACACTCCAACATCGCCTGCTCCGTTCACTCCAGCAACTGGCTCGCCATTCCCATCATCAGCGGTGTCAATCAAATTGCTACTGTCTGTCCAATCTCCACGATAAAGCTTCACCTGTAAATCTTCGTTTGCTAAAACAACAGCAGTATCAACAACATTAGGAATAACGCTCATTGCAGAATCATCTTTGCTGAAATTTGAAATAAGAAAATACCCATGTGCTTCAATATTCTTCCCCGATGGAATAGTGAGCATGAGTTCCTCATGGGTCTCGTTGACCCACTTGGTCAGTTTCCAGTTTGAAAGATCTATCTCATGATCGGTCATATTGCGAAGTTCAATCCACTCATCATTTATATTTCCCTCTGATCCCATCCACATGATTTCATTTATGATCACATCTCCTGGCTGAGGAACGGATCCAAAAGAAGTTGCTGTACTAAGGGTAACGCCAGTAACGACCGCCTGCCCCGAAGTAAAAGAGGCATAGGTCACAAGACTAAACCTTGTGGTAAGAAAAGAAAAAATAATAAATAATACTACTAGTATCTTGCTGTTATTTTTTGGACTATTGCGTTTTTGCCACAATCGTAAAATGTCTCTGATCTGCCGTATTATAAATATCAACAACGGAAGAGCAACAAATAATATAAAGCCCGCTGGGGTCTTAAAAAACTCAATGAGATAACCAATAAAAGGGATCGTTACTATCACTTTACCTTCGATGCCAGCTTGAGTGACCGAACCGAAATCAGATACGGGGTTGGCGTCTCCCTTGGTTTCATATCGCCATAGAAGGCTATTTTTATCTATCTTAACAATACGATGAGTAATATATACTACTTCTTTCTCGGAAATATCGGAAGTATGCTGAAAAGTAATAACATCATCAACTTTTAAATTTTTCTGTTCTGTCCATTTATTGATTACCACAGAACCTTTAGGGACTTTTGGTTCCATCGACCCGGTCAAAACTGTCCGAGAGTGATAATAATTTTTAAATGGAGGCATCAGAGGAAAAACAGACACAAAAATCACTAAAACTAAAATCAGTCCAAAAAAAAATTCTCCCTGTAGTAATAACTTTTTAAATAAAGATTTTTCCATAAAAATCTGACACGCCAGGCGGGAAGTCATTCTCCCCGCCTGACAAAACAAAAACCAACACTATGGTGTCATACCAACGAAATTCAAAGTCATATCCAAGTTTGAACCTTGCAGGGTGTTTGGCGCCCCAGGATTCATATAGAATTGAACTCTGAACTGTCTCTGAGTGTTACCACCCGCTAACTGTGATGCCAGAAAATTGGCACCGGTAGCATTCCACCAGCTCAAATTGTTCCAACCAGTCCAAGTATCAGTGGTGACTTCTCCAAAACGCATCTGGACATTGTCTTGATATGCACTCCAGTCTGTATCAGCCGAAGTGACTGTACCAACAATCTGCCCAAACGGAACAGATGTGTCGGAACTATTACGCAAATAGAACGCATGTTCCGCACCTGTAAGACCTGGATACATGTTTTGTTCCTTAATCCCCAAGCCATTTCCGTCTGCGGTGGGATTCCAATTGCCGCCACTGTCATACACTTGAAGTGCAGGTGTAGCCGAGCTGAGTACAACGCCCGTTATGGTTGTTTGATTACTGGTAAAAGCAGCGAAGGCGACACCGACCAAGAGAGAAGCGGCCGCCGCTATACTTGTCAGTTTTACCAAAATATTTTTATTCATTATTTTTTCACCTTCTCTCTCTTTGAAGAAATTTGTAGAATACGGTCACCGAATGATATACGCATAAAAAAATAACTATAGTAATTGTAAATGTACACCGATCCTATACTTATTTTTCACAATTGTCAATATGCGTTGTAGATAAAAATAAATGTTACCGAAACTGATCGAGTAGATAATAATTCGGTTACCATGGTGGTCATATGGATATGATTACCAAAAACAATATTTACGAGGAACATCTTGGAGCATGGTTACATGCTCATAATGACAAGAAAGCGCGAGGAGAGATAATACGACATATTTGTTTTGTCGCTCATGTACACCCAAAGTCCGTAGCTCGATCATTCAGGAGAATTCAAATGAGAAGACGAGGTGAGAAAGAAGGATGAGGGAGAAAAGAATATTTTACTCCTGATGTCATTGCTGCTTTGAAGGAAGTATGGAGTATGGCTAGCGAACCCTGTGCAGAGAATCTGTATGGAGTAATCGACGAGTATGTGGAAATACTCATTCGAGATAATGTCTGGAAGCACAGTGAAGAAGCCACAACAAAACTACTGGCAATGAGTCTTGGGACTATGAAGAAGTGTGTATCTGGGTTCATGAGATGTCATTTTGCAACTTACGGTCGTAGTACTACTGATCCCAGCAACATCCATTCACTCATTCAGATACGAACTGGTCCATGGAATGAAGCACTAGTTGGTACTATGCAAATTGATACCGTCGCACATTGTGGAAACTCATTGGCAGGAACATTTGTATATACGGTCAATGCAACGGACGTATCTACACTCTGGGGTGCACGCAGAGCACAATGGAATAAAGGACAACATATGACGGTTCAGAGTATGGAAGAAATAGAGAGAGGTACCCCGTTCTCCATAATTGAATGGCATCCTGACTCAGGGAGTGAGTTTATCAATTGGCACTGTAAGAGGTGGTGTGAAGATAAAGGACAACAAATGATCAACCCCGACGCAGAGCGTCGAGGTATCTCGTGTCATCCCGAACTTGCCTGCCC
>PFSC01000035.1 GCA_002788865.1 Candidatus Roizmanbacteria bacterium CG_4_9_14_0_2_um_filter_39_13 | reverse complement strand
AAATACCTCACGACTTTATTGCAATCCCGTGAGATTTGATTTCCCAAACGAGAGGATTCCATTCGGATTTCATATCAGATGGAGAAAGAGGATGAGGCTCAATTTCAAGACTAATTGACCTTCTCAAATTCAAGAGCTTGGTTCGTTCATAAATACGATCCTTTCCAAAACGAGGAGATACTATGGAAATATCTATATCACTTCCCTCATGAGCCGTACCTTTTGCATACGATCCAAAAAGATATGCATGAGTCACGGGAATGTCATTATTTTTGAGAAAAGCAATGTATTGTTTTGCAATTTTCTTTGCTCTTTCAAGGTTCATAATTCTGCTTTAATCCTATTAACTAATTTTTTAGAAATGTTTACCCATCGCGTTGTGTATTCTTTTGTAGCTTTTCGATAAAACTCATATTTTATCTCATCATATAGAGCCTCGATATTATATGTAGTAATCTCATTGAGTTGGTCGAGTTCTTCCTGTGTAAACTCAATCTTGGCTTCACGAGCGAGTCGCTCAAGATCATGTACCAGTGGATACCGTATTCCCTTTTTGACTAGTAATGCCTTCAGAGAGCGCTCGATGACTAAGTGCCAAATAAAAAGACACCAGTCGAATCGCTTGGCATGGAGAAGATCATCTGCAGTTGCCATATCAGATTCAATACGTTTGAGCATATTTTGAAAGAGTTGATCCTGTGTCATAGAGATAGTATATCATCCAAAGCTCGTCTGGAGAGGTGAGAGAACTCTGCACGTAATAGTTGTTGCGAGGTTGCTAGGTAACAGGTCACGTATACCTATAAATGGTGAGCAGTGTATTTTAGATTGTCATGAAGGTCTTCGTACTTCCCGAGAGTGAGAGTATTAATTCTTTGGTAATTGTTGTTTTATCCATAGGTATAAGCCTTCGGCGAAATGAATAAGTTTTAGAACCTTATCTTTATCTGAATCTGCGATCTCAATCCATTTTTTGATACCGATATCCATACGACTATTATAGCAAATGCACGAATACTATTATTCTATTATCATGAAGTGTAACAGTTCACAGTCTTTGACAAAACTATATCATAAGCGATCAATGTCATTCTGATCCGCCAGTTGGCGGAGAA
>PFSC01000141.1 GCA_002788865.1 Candidatus Roizmanbacteria bacterium CG_4_9_14_0_2_um_filter_39_13 | reverse complement strand
TTTTTGAACAGATCCAACGCTGTTTTTACTTCATCTCCCGTCTCCTTACCAGAAAATCAGGTGTCGGCTGACAACTGCAGGTGGGTCAGGGATAAGGGGTATAGATAATGCACACGAAAGTGTGCTATAATGGGCTCCTGTTACTTATTTAAACTACTTTATTATGGAAATCAGCAGAAGAGGTTTTGTACGCAACGCTGCAGCATTAGCTGGAGCGGCGGCACTTTATCCATTCAGAGTTGAAGCTAGAGGAAAGAAAGATACACTTGCCCAACTCGTTGAGGCTGGAAAGCTCCGAGAAGGAGTGCGAAATATATACTGGGCACCACTTATGTATGTCGATGGCGCATTAGCACCTGGGCAAGTATTTAAAATTGCAGACTACATGAACGCTACAATGGCCGCAGGCGCATCATCAAGAACAGTTGATACTCAGAAAGAATATATTGATACACAAGATGTAACACATGAGACTAATCCTTTCGAGCTAGGTGAAGTCAATAAAATTGTAACTGCAATGCAGGCAACAGCAGCTCATGTGCAACATGAATTCATAAGTCAGAATGGGCTTAAAGGTGTTGATGTGCGTACTCGCTATGGAGCTAATATAGAAGACAGTCCTCGTGCAACTCAGATCAAATTCAGGCTCGGCGCTGGTACTTCTGTGCTCTATGTTCATAGCCCTAACGAGCACTATCATGAGGGTGCAATTAGTAATCTGTATGCCGCATGGCAACAAAACCAACTTAAAGACGTATTTATCATGACAAATAATGGGGAATTGGCATTAACAACGGGAGCATTGGGAGCAAAAGCTGCGCTATTGCGAAATGGCGAAGAGAATACTCCTGTTTCTGACTTAGCAGGCGTACTTTCGCACGCGAAGCTCGGATCAGGTGATGCACACTATCTTCTTAGTCTCGTGGAACCAAACGCGGATTACGCTAAGCAAGCAATAAGCGATCCTGGAGTCGGAAACGAACTCTTTGTTGGTTTCAATACTCATTCATTTGAAACCTTCCCTGTCCGCTAATTTTTTAAGAAATCCGATACCGCCCGTGTGGGAATGACACACGGGCGTTTTTTTTGTATGATATGAGATATGCACTCTCATCTTGTCAGCGTCATCATCCCCGTTTTCAATGGCGCATCATTTCTCGTGGAGGCTGTTGATTCTATCCAAAAAAGTAACTTTCGGGATTTTGAGATCCTCCTCATCAATGACGGCTCGACAGACAACAGCAAGATGCTCTGCAAGATTCTTGAGGAAAAATACGCAAATCTACGGTTTTTTGACTTCGAAAAAAATCAGGGCTTGGGGCGCGTGCTCAACTTCGCCCTCAAAGAAGCCCGAGGGAATTATATCTGCCGACTAAACCAAGATGATCATATGCTCCCCCATCGCATGGCGCGTCAAGTCGAATTTCTTGAGTCTCATCCGGAAGTAGTCGCGGTTGGCTCGCATATCACCCATTTTTTTGATGATGGAACAAAAGAAATCCTCAAATATCTGGAGACTGACGAAGAGATCAAGAAAGTCTGGCATATTGTGGGGTCGTTTTCTGATCCTTCGGTCATGTATAGGCGAGACGTTGCCATCAGAGTGGGTGGGTATGAACAATCATTCTGGCCGGTTGACGACACCCATATGTGGTACAAAATGGGTATGGAGGGAAAACTTGCCAATATCCAGGAACCCCTCGTTGAGGTACGGTGGCATGACAAGGCGGGCTCTGTGTATTACTTTCGCGAGATGGCATGGCAGATTTACCGAGTGAGACGCTGGGCGCACCATAATGTAAGTAAAAGCCCTCTCTGGGTACAGCTCTTCTGGATCATCCAGCTTGCTGCAGGGATGATACTTACCCCAAAAATGAACTGGAAAGTATACCGGCTTATCAAAAAACTCACGACGCACGGTATAGCCGAGAAGCGATAAGAGCCCCCATTACACTTCCCAGAGTAAGAATCCACCCCAAGACCGCAAGCCGTTCGGGGACATAGAAGATAAATAAATCATTTCCGCCCAACCATTCTTCTGTGAGCACAAAACAGTTTGCGTATCCATCACACCGAGTACTTTTTGCAACGGGAGCACCAAATAACACATCTTTCATTGACGAATATATCCCCCACTGCCTGTCGTACCCTTCACTGAATTTGATCATGACCGCATCTTCTGTTTTTTCATACGAGAACTTCCACAACGACGGAAGAATGCGGGAAAAAGTGAGATTTTTTGGTATTTTGTAGGAGACTATACTTCCTTGTGTGGGAGTAAGTCTGAGGCTTGCCCAGTGAGCTGGAATTCTCACAATCTGCATGTCCGAAACAGTCATGAGACCTTCATTTTCAGTCGTTTGGCGGAAATAATACGAATGGTCTTTGTTGGATGCAACATCAGTCTGAGGATAGATCATCTGTATTGCTTGTTTTGGGTTTGCAGATTGTAGCTGTGTGTTCACCCATTGAGTCGAGGTGAAGATGGTTTCTGGGTCTTGAAATGGGTGAAATCCGGGAATATTCGGGTATCCCTGAAAAAACGATGCTCGCTCAACAAGATAATTTTGATGCTCATCCCCCATAATCATGATCGGATACTGCCCAGAACCCAAGAAATAGTCAACGGTCCACATATACATATTTTGAGTTGAATAGGGCATATTGACAAAGAGAGTACTCTCGCACCCTTGGCCAAATGTCAGAATGCCTTTTTCGATTCTTCTCATGGTTTGATATCTGTCACACAGATCGCTAAAATACCCAGGCGACTCATACGCAGTGTCAAGAACATAGGAGTGTAATGAGATATCGCGGGGAAAGGAGAGGGATAATTCGCCTGATGCTGTAAGATCAAAAGGTGTTAGAGTGGAAGATGGAGGTATAGAAACCTCAATTCGCGCTTCCTCGTCATAGAGATCAATCGTTGCATCCCGCAGTTCAAGCTCTACGCTTTGATATCCTGAAGTCCTGAGCCCGAAAAATATCATCGGATCAAGCATTCCTGCCATGTCACGAGTTGCGGTGATACGGAACCGCTTTTCTTCCTGAGCAAAGAGCTTTGCCCCTGCAAGACATGTCTCAAGAGATCGTTCCCTCAAACAGATGTTGAGTAAACTTGGTTTTGAAAAGCTTTGCACTGCACTTTTAAGTCTTGGCTTCACTGTCTGTACATCTCTCCCATACTCGTGTAGCCCGTCCAGATCTTGTGATGCGCCCATTATGGTCATTTCAAGCTCTACGTGCGTAGTTTTCTCCGTCATTACGTCTTTAAATTCACTCCAGAAACAAAGTGATCCATTCTTAGTTTTTGCAGTAAGAAGTGTGGGTGTTGAAAGCTGAAGATCTGCACTGTTTTTTTCAAGTGCGTCGTTGTAACAACCACTATTGGGGATATCTCGGAATGTTTGCAAGTTGTACGGCTCTCTCTTCGTTCTTTCTAAAAGCTCAACAGAAAAATCATCGTTCTCGGTCACGAATGATCCGAGATATATCTCATTTCCCGCTTGAGGGATAACTACTGGGAAGATTGTCCCATCAGCTCGAATACGATACACATCAATAATTTCGCCCACTTGTTGTTTTGGCCAGTCATTGGCGTACGTGACTGGTTCTTGTTCGAAAGAAGCAATATCTTTCTCAAGGGGAAGGGTAATTTCTTCAAACTGCATTTTAAACTCAACATCTCCCACCGTAGGAGCAATACGTTTATACAAAACCAAAGAGTATTCTATCCCATTATTCCGTATGGCAAGCTCAATAAGAGATTGATCCTCTGGTTGCTCTGCAAACGAGAGTGTGTACTTCCCTTGCAGTGGGCGTTCCAAGGGAACGGTGTACTGAACACTGGAATGATCCCCTGTAAGCTCTCCATCTCCCCTTGCAAATGGAATGATTGACCCTCCAGACTCCCCTTCTCCATAATGCTCAATATGTTCATACTGTGGTCTATTGAGACTATCCTCGGAAACCTCTTGCATCAATCTCACCTCAGAAATACTTGAAACCTTGTCTGGGATATCTTTGAGCTCGTACAAACTGAGATACTCGGTATCGCCGATGATTTTGGAGGATAAATAAGGAAAACGAGTACCTGTAGTCTTCAAGTTTTGTAAATCGATCTCATACGTACTTTTTTTCTTGGCATACCCATGGGCGAGCAGTAAATCAGCTACTTTTTGTGCATTGGGTACGTTTACATTTCCCCAGGCCTCGTATCCCCGAACCTGCTGATTGGTGGATATTGTTTCATCGATAATAAGATGCTCGACTCCGATGTTTTGGAGAAATGAGTAAATCCGGTCTGCACGTTCACGCTCCGCCTGTGGTGTAGGGAGTGACTGGATCTCTTCCAAGAGATCTGTGATTTGAGTGTGAACATACGCATTCTCCATGCTCGCAGGCTCAAATGTCCGGTCTATATATGGCTTGTTGATGAAATAGTGGAAGAATGCGGATCCGAAATACCCCCATGAGTACGGACGCCAATAGTACTGTGTTGTCTCCTCCATAGGCAGATGCAAGACTCGTCCATATCCGGGGGCTTTATTAATGTCCTCGGCAAGGGAACGATAGGCATCGGGGATCCGACTATACATAAAAAATCCAATAAGATTTCCCGTAATATATTCTTTGTACAAAAATACCGTTGGAATGATAAAGAGAACAATAAACCCTGATAAAATGTACTCTTTTTTGATATATCGCCTCCCCCATCTGTACAATACGACAAGTGCGTACGAGGCTGCAATGCTCCCTGAAAATGCAATAAACGGATGAAACTTGGTATCTCCAAAGCGGAAAATCATCTCAAAAAAAGGAATGTGGTTTGTAAGAAATCCGTACACGATCCCGACCGGACTATATTCTTTCAAAGTCAAAAATAGGAACGTAAACATAATCCCGGGGATCCATGCCCACCTGAGCCGATTTTTGGGAAGAATAATCATAAGGACACCTCCCAAAAGATACAAAAAGGGGAATGCGGTAATGACGCCGAAAGCACGCGGATACTTATTCACATACTCGGCCAAGGGATGAAAATACTCACGTTGATTTGTCTCTGAGGGTGTGAAGTACATCTCGAAAAATTGAGGGTAAAACGTGAGTTGTCGGAGTGGAGAGAAATATGAACTGTCTTTGTTGAGTTGGGATTCGTTTATGGCGACAAAAGTGGGTGCCCGTTGCACAATGCTCCCTTTTTGAACGGTATAGTTTGCAAAAGGCAAAAGCCAATAAGCATTCAGTGCCACAAAAAACACTATGATGAAGAAACTTTTGAGAAGTTTCTGTTGGGTAATAAATAAGAATCCCAGTGTCATGCAAACGGTTATAAACACCGTTGGCACGAT
>PFSC01000165.1 GCA_002788865.1 Candidatus Roizmanbacteria bacterium CG_4_9_14_0_2_um_filter_39_13 | reverse complement strand
AATCGAAAAAATTATAAATGCTTCGTCGAACGAGGGTGATCTCGTTGCCGACTTTTTCTGTGGTTCGGGTACTACTTTGGCGGTAGCGGAAAAAATGGGCAGAAAATGGATCGGCTCGGATTTGGGCAGGTTTTCCATTCATACAACCCGCAAACGAATGATTGGCGTACAAAGAGAATTGAAAAAAGCCGGCAAAGATTTTCGGGCGTTTGAGATTTTGAATATCGGCAAATATGAACGAGAAAAGTTTTTGACTGTGAATGAAAATTTGCGTGAAGAAGAAAAAAGAATCCAACGAGTAAACAAAGAAAAAGAATTTATCAAACTTATTTTATCGGCCTATAAGGCCGAGCCGGTTGATTCTTTCAATACTTTTGTCGGCAAGAAAAGGGATAGATTGGTCGCTGTTGGATCAATTGACACGCCCGTTACTAATGATTTTCTGGAAAAAGTAATCAGTGAGTGTAAAGAAAAGAAAATCACAAAAGCAGATGTTTTGGGATTTGACTATGAAATGGGACTGGATTTTTCCGCCAGAGGCGGATCCGCCTTTGGCGGAGAGAGAACAAAGAATTTTGGATTGGATATCCAATCCAAAGTCATTCCACGCGAAGTGTTTGACAAAAAAGCCGTAGAAAAAGGGCAAGTGAAATTTTATGATGTTGCCTACATTGAGGTTAAGCCGATTATCCGCGGACGAGGCAACGCTAAAGAAGTGGCAATTGAGCTAACTGATTTTTCGGTTTTCTATAACCAAGACAATACCGGCGAAGTGGAAGATAAATTGCAATCCGGCGGAAGCAAAGTCGTGATTGAAAATGGTCAAGTAATCAAAATTTCCAAAGACAAACAAACGGGAATAATCTCCAAAGAAGTTTTGACGAAAAAATGGACGGATTGGATAGACTATTGGTCGGTAGATTTTGCGTTTGAAAGCAAAAAGGAAATTGTCCGCGTGGCTGGTGAGAAAATCGGCGAAGAAAAAGAAGAATGGACCGGAAGTTATATTTTTGAGAACGAATGGCAATCTTTCCGAACAAAAAAAGACCGGACGCTTGAGTTAACTTCCGCTTTCAAAGACGCTCAAAAAAGCAAAATGAAAATTGCAATCAAGG
>PFSC01000151.1 GCA_002788865.1 Candidatus Roizmanbacteria bacterium CG_4_9_14_0_2_um_filter_39_13 | reverse complement strand
ACTTAAACTGATTTCTGTTAAAAAAGTTACTTCCGAAATCATGGCTGAAAGCCAAGTGAGATCCCAAAACGAAGCAGTCTTACATTTTTCAATTTCTGGAAAAGTGGTTTATCTACCTTTTAAGGAAGGCGATGCAGTCAAACAGGGTCAAACAATTGCTTCCCTTGACTCATATACCACGCAAAAACAACTTGCCTCAACGCTGAACACCTTCCGTGTTACGCGCAATGCATTTGATCAAACAAAAGACAATATACAGGATAACGTATCAAAAGCCCAACAGGTGCTTCCGTATGATTATTATGCCAAAGCCGGTATGGGCATGGATACAAAAGAAAACGCTATGAATGATACTATTAAACGTATTCTTGACCAGAATCAGGCTAATTTGGATAATTCGATTATTCAAGTTGAATTAGCTAATTATGCTTTCACTCTCTCCACTTTAACTTCGCCAATAAATGGTGTTTTGATTCGTCAGGATATCACAACCCCACAAGTTATGGCAACACCACAAAACATTTTTACGGTTATTGATCCGGAGGCGCTTGTCTTTAAAGCAAATGTCTCTGAAAACGATATTAATTTTATTGAAGAAGGAGCTCAAACAACAATTCAATTAAATGGTCAAAGTGATAAAAAAATTATTGGAACAGTTTTAAAGATATATCCCGATAAAATCACTCTTCCAACCGGAGAAAATGTTTATCAGGTTGATATTGGGGGAGATGAAATAAATAAATTGGGGAAATATAAGCAAGCAGGAGTAGTCCTTATTAAGAATAAATATAATACTTCTGTTGTCCTTGTTCCGTCATGGCTCGTATTATCAAAACAATATATATGGGTCATTGAAGACAATAAACCAATATTAAAATCAATTAAAGCTGGAGAAACGGTTAGCGGAAATACTGAAGTGTTAGAGGGATTAAAAGATACTGATAAAGTGATATTAAATCCGGCGACCATTATTAAAAGTAAATACCCATTGTTATAAAAATTAAAAAACTATGAAAAAAATACTAGCTAAATTTAACTTGCAATTCCCTGCGGTCTTGCCGCAGGGATACCTTTTAGGGAAAGATTGAAAACCGTA
>PFSC01000092.1 GCA_002788865.1 Candidatus Roizmanbacteria bacterium CG_4_9_14_0_2_um_filter_39_13 | reverse complement strand
CACAATGGAGTCAATGTTGCCGACATCGATGTTAAGTCGTTCAAATCAGTGAGCATTTCATAACTTTTCCACTCTTGAGATTCAAAAGTTAGAAATAAATAGTGTTCTTGAGTTATTGATATGAGGTCGGAGCGTATAGGATTTTCTAAGATTGTCCCTTTATCAATTCCTTCTCTTTCAAAGACAATGGTTCCAGGAGCGTATCGTTCCCGCACTTCCCAAAAAAGTTGTGCAGGAATATGTCCATTATTTTTTGATTCTGAAATGAGATGTTCGAGACTTTGCGGTCTAAGAAATGAATGAAAGGAAGACCGAAGTGATGGTTGCAAAAAAATATAAAGCAAAGAAAAAAGAATAAAAAGGATTACGAAAAAATGTTGTTTTTGGATAAAGTATAATATTTTCATGAGATCTTTCTTTACACGCAATTGGATTCCTGCAAGTCTTATATTGATTATATCAATTTTCTTTGTATTTGATCTTTTTGTTCATAAAGGAGCTCCCGTAACATTTGATGGGCCAACACACATTGCAAATATCGCACAAGTATTTGAAGGATTAAAGGATAGAGATTTTCCCGTCAGATGGGGTGGAGGTTGGGCACGCTATGGCTGGCCAGCACCTGAGTTTGCTCAGCAAACACCTGCATATCTTGGTGCTATCATCACATTTGTAACACATGATGTGGTTTTGTCCTACAATCTTGTTATTTTCTTGACATTACTGATGTCAACAATGCTTTTTTATACATTCTTAAAAATGTATGTAAGCTGTACTTCTGCGTTTCTTGGAGCATTGCTCTATCATTTTGCTCCTTATCGCATAATGAATGTATATATACGTGGAGCATTGCCAGAATTAATGGCAGGAATATTTATTATTTCAATTCTCATCTCGCTGTATCTCTCGCTAAAAAAACAGGTTTGGTATGGGTATCTGCTTCTCTCTCTTTCCGTATGCTTTCTTCTCCTTACGCATCCGTTCATGTTTATTGTTGGATGCTTTCTTTTTGTTCCATATGGATTACTTTTGATTTATAAGAATCCACAAAGTTGGAAAATGAACATGATATTTATTGTCGGAAGTATTTTTATTGGAGTGGGTCTGGCGAGTTATTATCTTGTTCCCTTATTTATGGAAGTGAAATATCTGTACTATGGAAGTAGCGATAGTCACTATACCGCCGGACAA
>PFSC01000019.1 GCA_002788865.1 Candidatus Roizmanbacteria bacterium CG_4_9_14_0_2_um_filter_39_13 | reverse complement strand
AGTTCATCTCCATCATATGCCGATAACATTTGTGTTTTGAGATTTACATAAATATGTTTTTCTTCAGCAGCGTCAATATCAATTTCTTCATCAATACCAAGCACCGCAGTTTGCATGTCGTTAATATCAATCTGCGGCACATCGACTTTATGGTTGAGAAATATCCCCTCTGATGTATTGTCTATTTTTAGTTTTAGACTTTCTTCACAACTTCTGCTGTTTGCACAGGGGGGATTATTTGTATTGAGAATAGCGGTATAAATGAGACTTGCAAAAACTATGAAGATGCCGAATCCAAAGACCAATCCAAGTGGAAATCTATTTTTCTTGTTTCTTTTTCGGAGCATACTTTCAGAATAGATGAGGAGAGTGCGTATGTAAAGCTAAGTGATATACTTTTAGCAAAAGCAGAATAAATATAGATAAAATCCCATGTCAGAAACTAGTGAGTTTATAACATCTCCAAGCAAAATAGACATCTCTCTATTGTTGATGAAAGAATATGTTTCGTCCAAAATTTGTCCATCTTTGGTGGAGCCATTCGTATTTTTCACTACCGATAAAGTCTGGATCATCTCCTGAAAATGGAATTACGAGTCTGCCTTGCAATTTTCTTCTCAATGCCAATAGTTTGAGGCGCCCTGCTGAACCGTTCATTCTAATCGCTCCTCCTCCTTGAAATCGTAAATTATTCAATGAGTATTGAATTACATATTCATACTGTGCTATTGACCGCACGGTCTGATCTCTTGGTGAAGCGCCAATTCTGGTAGCAAGAGGAATAGTATCTGGATCAATTCCTGAATATGCGCTGATTTTTTGAATCATTCTATTTGCTTTGACATCGTCAGTTCTCCCATCAACAAGCGTTTTAGACAGCATGATCAATTCTCTTGGAGGGATGATTTCCACATGACAAATACTCTGAGGTTGTGGCAATCGCATTTTGTAATGAGTACCATTTCCATGAATATACAGAGCACCATCTTTCATGAAGATGGTACCCAAACGTGTTAATTTATCGTCGACCTTAAATACATGACGTTGATTATATTCATCAATAGCTCTTTCTTGACGAAGTCTCGTTTGCTCACTTTCCGAAAGCAATAAAATATATCTATATCATTTGGCCGTCTCATTAGGTCTCCATTCAGTGTGCAACACGATGATCCGACCGCAAGATAACCAATCCTCTCTTTCTCCATAAAATC
>PFSC01000121.1:287-22574 GCA_002788865.1 Candidatus Roizmanbacteria bacterium CG_4_9_14_0_2_um_filter_39_13 | reverse complement strand
ATGGATTCCCGCCGGAGCCTGCCCTCGACTCCGATCGGGGGCGGGAATGACAACGTGTGTCAAGAAGAGTGAACTCTTACCTTAATAGATCGGTCTTGTAGAATCCTCTCACAAGCAGTACAATAGAAGGGTTAATAATTATTGAAGCAGAGCAAATACACGCGATTATATTTTATATGTCACCCTCTACAGTCCTAATTTATTTCGAAGATCACACAGACGAATAAGGGTTTGAGTCACAACGACCCATTTTTTATGGGTGTATATTTGGTTTGTGGCGCAAGCTGTACATATCAATCCAATCGCCTTCCTGACTCAAAAAGCTGCCTCAAACAATAAACATTATGTTTCAATCATTTATTAAGTCGATCTTTCAAAAGGAACGACAAGGAGAAATACAAAAAGCGAAGCAAGAAGCAAAAGAGCTTCTGTTTCAAGCAAATCAAGAAGCCCTTGTAGCAAAGCAAGAGGTAGAGAAGATTAATCGAAAAATTGCTCAAGATAGCATTGAGCTTGAAAAAAGGCTTGCTCGGAAAGAGCAACTTTTGGAAGAGCGCGAAAAACAAGCTCTAGCAAAGGAGCAAATGGTCAAAACCAAAGAAGATCAAATGGATGGGAAAAAAGAAGAGTATGAAAAAGAGAGAGAAAAAATCATCCAAAAACTTGAAAAAGTCGCGCAGATGACAAAGGATGAAGCGCGGAAATTCCTCCTTGATGCATGGGAAGAAAAACTCAAAGGAGAGATTGCCAAAAAAATACGTGAGTCACAAGAGGAGATAAAAGCATCAGCTACAGAAAAAGCAAAAGAAATTCTCATCGACTCGATGAGATATGGAGCGACAGATTATGTATCTGAATACACCCTTGCAGTGATTCAACTTCCAAGCGACGACTACAAAGGAAGGATTATTGGAAAAGACGGCAGAAATATCCGTGCTTTTGAGCTTGCAACAGGGGTCGATGTAGATCTTGAAGAAGAGGGAGTGATCCGAATTTCATCTTTTGACGCAATGCGCAGAGAAGTGGCGAGGTTGTCGCTTGAAAAACTTATCAAAGATGGACGCATTCAGCCGCAACGAATCGAAGAAATAGTGAAAAAAGTCAAATCTGAGGTTGACCAAACAATTATGAAGGCAGGAGAAGATCTAGCTCATCGTGTTGGTATTTTTAGCCTCCCAAGTGAGGTTGTGCGTCTTCTTGGACAGTTTAAATTTCGCTACTCATACGGACAAAATATGATTCTTCATACCCTTGAAGAAACAAAAATTGGCATCTCACTTGCTCATGAACTCAAAGCAGATGTGAACACGGTAAAACTTGGATGCCTACTTCATGACATTGGAAAAGTTGTGACAGATAAAGAAGGGTCTCATGTTGATCTTGGCGTTGATCTTCTCAATAAACACAGATTTCCAAAAAAAATCGTAGATACCGTAGCGTCTCACCATGAAGACGTCCCATTCAATTCTATAGAGGCAATCATTGTATATATTGCCGACGCGGTGTCAGGCGGACGGCCAGGTGCGCGTCATGAGGACTTCAAAGAATACCTAAAAAGAATAACCACAATTGAAGACGTCGCAAAAAAACAAAAAGGAGTGAGAGATGTGTATGCGCTTCAAGCGGGCCGAGAGTTGCGGGTAATTGTTCGTCCTAATGAAGTCTCGGATGATGAAGCAACAATTCTTGCCACAACAATCAAGGAAGAGCTTGAAACGAAGTTTGACACATTTCCAGGACAGATAAAAGTGACGGTTTTACGCGAATATAGGGCAGAAGCAGTTGCTAAATATAATTAGTTACTATTATTAATTACTTTACTACCTCTTTTCTTACATTGTCACAATAGTGTAATTAATTGAATTAGTAGAAAAAGATTTTGATATAGATTGTAACAAAAAGATATTTTAAGTATGGATTGACAAGACGCCTTCTAAAATATACCCTGTAAGGGTGTATTAATGATATTTCTTGCTCCGAGACTCTAAGTATGGTATCTCGGAGAAATTAAGTATAGGGAGGGGGTGAAAATAATGACAAAAGCAGATTTAATTGCACAAGTTGCAAAAAAAGCAGGACTAACCTCAAAAGCATCAAAAGATGCAGTAAATGCAGTCTTTGATACTGTTGCTCAAGCAATGGAACGAGGTGAAAAGGTAGTTGTTACGGGTTTTGGTACATTTCTCGTACGAAATCGTGCAGCACGAAAAGGACGAAATCCACAAACTGGAGCTGAAATCCAAATTCCTGCAACAAAAACACCTGGTTTTACAGCCGGAAAAAGCCTTAAAAGAAGAGTTAAATAACTTTTCTTCAAGATGCGGCCCCGCTCTTTTGTTATTAATAATAGAGTCAATTAGTACCAAGAGAGCGGGGTTGTATTTTTTTAAAACCTTATGAAACGAATTATTACATCATTTCTCATTATCACCCTTTCGATCATATTTGTGCCTACACTGCACTCTATGACCGAACCACAGTCGGTTGATATCGAAAAAAAAACAGTGCTGTACCAACTTCCATATCCAGGGCTTCTTCCAGGGCACCCACTTTATATATTAAAAGTCATTAGAGATAACATATTAATCTTCACAACACGAGATAATCAAAAAAAAGCAAAACTCTATCTTCATTTGTCAGACAAAAACATGTCAACTGCAATTGCCCTGATCAATGAGGGAAAAGAGCAGGCCGCGATAGAACAACTTAAAACAGCTGAACGTCGATTTTTACTCATACCTCCAATTCTGCAAGAATTGAAAAACCAAGGTGGAGAATACGCAAGCGCATTTATAGTCGATTTAAGTCAAAGCAACCAAAAACATAGAGAAGTCATCATTTTGGTCATTGGAAAAGTGACAGAGTCAGATATTGACGTTCTTGATGAATTGTTGGAACAAAATACAAAAGCCGAGGAATTATTAAAAAACACTCAATAGTCATATAGAAATACAAAGTGCCAGAAAAAAACTTGTAATTTATATGAAATATGGTATAGTAATAACCTGTTTAGGACAGTAAAGGAGAGAGAATTATGCCAAAAGCAAAAAAAATAAATGATACGAAAAACCCCAACCCAATGGAGGCGCTTCTTCAGGCAAGTAATGTATCAAACATTCGAAAAGGCACACAAGTAAACGCAAGAATACTATCTCTTTCCAAGAAAAATGTACTTTTTGACGTTGGTGCAAAAGCGCAAGCTGTATTAGGTGAAAAAGAACTCAAGGAAATAACTACATACCTTCCATATCTTGGCGAAGGCGACACAGTAAAAGTTCGAATCATATCTGCAGAATCTCGAGAAGGGTATCCTGTTGTTTCAATGCGAACATTTTTTGAAAAAGGAAAGTGGAATATTCTCCAAGAGAAAAAGAAAGAAGAGTCTGATATTGAGGTAGTGTGTGGAGAATATGGGAAAGGCGGAGTATTTATCGACTTTATGGGAATACGAGGCGTCATCCCCAAAATTCAACTTACAACAGGTTTTCTTGAAGATCCATCTCGACTTCAAGGACAAAGAATAAAAGTAAAGGTGCTCGAGGTTGATGAAATAAAAAATCGTCTTGTTGTCTCACAGAAAGCTGCCGTGTTACAGATATCTCAAAAAGACATGAGAGAGCGCTTTGAAAAGATAAAGTTGAATACTACATATGACGCAAAAGTTCTCGGCGTTTCTGAGTTTGGGATATTTTGTGAAGTTCAGGGAGTCGAAGGACTTGTTCATATTTCAGAAATATCATGGGAAAAAGTGACAAATGCTTCAATTTATGTAAAACAAGGAGAAACTATTCAAGCTATTGTGGTCGAAAAAAATGATGAAGATCTAAAGCTCAATCTTTCTATAAAGCGTTTAGCAAATGACCCTTGGGAAGAGATTGTAGAGAAGTATCCAAAAGATAAAGAGTTGGAAGGAGAGGTCGTAAGAAAAGAGAGGTATGGATACTTTGTTCGACTAGAACCAGGAGTTGAGGGTTTGATTCATGTGAGCAAACTTACTGGAGATGAAAATTTTGAAATTGGGAGAAAAATAAAAGTATTTGTAGAGCGCGTAAGTAAAAAAGATCGCCGAATGAGTTTAATTCTTCCACAAACTGATAAACCTGTTTTTTATCGATAAACACACTAAAGTGAGTTTTTTACTTCATCCAGGTCTCTTCGTAATTCTTCGATAATTGTGCGTGAGGCTACCTTAATTTTCTCATCAATATTTTCAACTCTTTCTTTCAAATGGCTCCATATAAGTGTATGATCATCTTTTGATAAGTTACTTAAAAATATTTTTTTCTCCTTTTCGTCAAGCTCAGTAAGTACAATATCAATCACTATATGGTGAATAGTTTTATGGGCGATAGTAAGAAGTTCTTGATGTTCGTGAGGGGAGATCTCAATTTTTTCAAGGTCAACTTTCAAATCCTTAATATCAATAAGATGTGTATAGAATTGTTTGTTCATATAATTAATCAAAAACAATCGGACCAAGAGGGATCGTGTCTTCAGGGTCGTCGATAAAATAGTATAGCACTGGACCACGAGCACCACCATCTTGACGCTCAAGATGAGCCATCACTTCGGGAGATCCTCCAAGATGTTTTCCTGTTTGTTGGGCTGGTCCTGCGTCTCCAATCACCACGACCACAGCCTTTCCATTTTCAGGGTTTACTACGAGCATTTTACGATATTTAAAAAATGCATAAAGTTCTTTTGTATTCTCTGGCCATCCTGGTGAAAGAAATGTTTGCACAGCGATGTAGTATTTTTCTCTCAATATATCCTCATCGGTCATTTCAGTGCGAGAATTTGCAAAGTATCCCCAAGCACCTCGGCCGGGTGCCATTCCAGACGACCAAAATACCCCATCCTCCTCGTTTCCAAAATGTGTTTGCATTGTGTCACCTGGATATCTCATCAAATGTTGTTCGGCTCCAATAATCCCATAGTTACGATTGAGCCTCTTCCCATCAAGAGTGGTTGTAGCTGGCACATGAAAAAACGTAGTTAACACATGTCCTATTTGTTTTTGCTCATCTGCAGAAAGAGGGTGTACGGTATCGGGGAGAAGCAAAGAAAGCTGATGAACAAGCTCTTCTCGGGTATGCGCCACGCGTTCCTCAGATGGATTGGATGTGGGGAAAAATCCTTGAGTAATGGTTGTAGCATTTGCGGGATGTGCGAGCATGAGAAGTCCTGTTGCTGATCCCACAATAAGTTGTTTTGAGTTATCCTTCATCCATTGGAGCGAAGCTTTGTGTTTACTCCAAAGATTTTTATGAGCTTTTTGATGTCTTTTGATCCATGCATCCTTCAGGAGTTGGAAATGTGGTTTTTGTCCATGGCTCATATTAGATGTAAAATATGTACAATATTATTTTCGAACAAATCCTTTAGCTCGTATTAGATTCTCCGTCTTTAATCAAATGGGAAATAGCACTTTTTTCAACCGAAATCTTAAGAGGTCTTACCATTTGCACCCCAAGCGACGCAAGTTTGTATCCGAGCCCTAGGACAAACTGCATAATGAAGTAATAAACTGTAAGATTAAGCATATCGTTTATAGTCTTAGGGTCGATTATATCTGGCATTCCAAGGCCTCCACCAGAACCAAGTAAAGAAAATGGATCTTGTTGTGCTTGTTTAAGAAGTTCGTCGGGGTTTGTTGTATCAACATTCTTTGTAGTATTTTGATTGTTTTTTTGAGGAGCTGACTTCATTACCTGAATTGGCGTAGCCTTTCCAGTGAACACAAGAATAATTTGAAATGATGCGATGATCATCAATAAAATTCCGACACCAAGAAGTGAGTAGCCAACAATTTTTTCTGTAGACATACCATCATTGTAATATATTTGGACGTAAATTATCATTAGCGCAGGAAGAATTCCTCGCAGCTTGATACGGGGTAGTTCATTAAACAACCCATAATAATAGTATCCACATATGTGTATAACTCAGTTAATAGTCTATAATTACTGATATGAACGTAATAAAATCTCTGAAAGAAATGGCCAAAATTGCACAAGAACCAAGTAATAGTAAAAATACTATCGGATTTATCCCAACAATGGGAGCGCTACACAATGGGCATCTTGCATTGATTCGACAAGCTCGAAAAGAGAATAAAAGGGTAATTGTGTCTATATTTATAAACCCCAAGCAGTTTACGAATGAGTCAGATCTAATGAAGTATCCTCGAACCATTGAGCAGGACGTGGAGCTGATACAAGACTTTGTAGACTTTATATTCATACCTTCTGCGTGCGAAATATATCCTCAGGATTTTCAACTGTCAATTTCGGTAGGCGCGCACACGCATGATCTTGAAGGGGAGTTTCGCCCAGGACATTTTGAAGGAATGGCGACAGTTGTGCTAAAGCTGCTGAATATAATAAGGCCTGATCGGGCATATTTTGGCCTGAAAGATTATCAGCAGTTTATTGTTGTTTCACAGATGGTAAAAGATTTTAATATAGATACAAAAATCATTGGTGTCCCAACAATCAGAGAGATATCAGGCTTGGCAATGTCGTCTCGCAATACGCGATTGTCAGATAAGGAGAAAGAAATATCCACTCGGATTTATGGAATTCTACAAAAAGCAAAAAGTGTGATATTGAATGGTGCTCAGAATCCTCAAGATATCGAGAAGTTTGTAGCATCTGAGCTTGTGAAATTACCAAAAAGCAAAGTAGAGTATGTGGCCGTTCGATCACTTCAGCTTGCAAAAATGAAGGTTATAGAATCTGATATGGTGATTTTAGTTGCGGTTTATATTGGCGAAGTGAGGCTAATAGATAATATTATTGTGCCAAGTGGCATACAAGGGGCTGATCATTGAAGACACTCAATAAAAATCAGCGGTCTGAAGTTTGAGTATTTCTTCGATAGACTCGATTGTTTTGTCGAGTTTTTTGTGTGCGACGTGGTCAACAGTAGAATAATGCCCTTGGCACACTTCAACAATCTTTGTCTTTGGGTATTTCTTCTTTATCAATATAAGTTTTTCAGAACGATCATTAATTAAGACTGGTTGAAAGTCTTTCCAAGCGAGCAACACTGCGTCAATATGTTCAGATTTATCTCTATATAAATAAATCTTGTCAACAAGTTTGCCAAGCTCCAATCGCTCAATTTTTTGTTTCTGATACAGTCGATCTCCTTCAGTGAAAATTACCACACGACCCATGGTCTTAAGATGTTTGAGAACTTCATACGAAGTTGGAAACATCGCCATTTTAAAATCAATAATATAAAAAATATTCTTCAATTTTAATTCGCAAGATTCCTCATGTTTTTCCGTGCAGTATTTTTTAATAACTTTTGGAAAATTAACTAAGTGAGCTCTCGATCGAAGCTCTTCATTTTCTTTCCAAAAATGATTTGCTTCCCCATGACCGAGCACTTTTATGAGGGAGTGCTTGATTTCTCGAACAACTCGATCATTATCAAGAAGCGTGTTATCAATATCTACAAAGAAGACAAGCGGCTTGTGCATATCTTCATTCTACCATTTTTCATGTGAGATCGCCTTGCAGGTCTTATAGAGTTTACTGTACTATATGTACATGCTGATTGCATAACCTCAACATACATATTATTTATTTCAAAAATACAACATGATAGAGCTTGTTGGCTTCACGATAAAGACGATTGGAGAAGTTATGGTTGGTTTTACTGCTATAATGGTCCATCATCGTGTTTGGAAGGAGCACAAAATCGACACCCGAGTATTTGCAGAAATGAAACGAGAGCGGCGTGTGGGAATTACTGGATTAATACTAATTGTCCTGGGATACATTTTGCAGGTAGCAGGGGAATATGTATTGTATTCCCCCGTGTATTAACGGCTACTTTTAGAGCGGACTCACTTTGATTGCATCGAGAAAGTACCATATGACGTAGAGCAACCCATACGAAAGAAGAAGTATTATCACCCCAATTATTCCCCAAATAAGGAGCCTCTGAGATGTGTTTTGAGTCATCTGTAGATTTTCATCAAACTCAATTGTAGCAAAAATGACAGCTTTCCAAAGATCCGAGACGAATCGTTTGAGAAGGTCAAATACTGTCCACATGAGGATAGTATAGAGGATTGGTGAGGGTTCGCGAAATCCAAACGATAAAAAATTAATTTTCTTCTTTCATCATTTCATCAATTTGTGAATTTGTTGTTATGGGGATGTGCATGGTATTTAGGAGCCTTTGTTCTTTATATGAAAATACATCTGCTTTCTTAATCTTTAAAACTCCATAACTTATACATGTAATCTTATTCATTTTATAGAAATCAACAAGCTTTTCCACGTCAGATATTTTATGCGTGCGTTTGCTCATTTGTTCTTTCAATAAAAAACCATTTACAATATTTTGGAATATATCAATTCGATAATATTCTAGGTATCGTATTTTGTACGCATCATGATTGAGCCACTGAGAAAATAATTCAGATCTTGATCTATGGATAAATTCAGGGAGGCGAGTGACAATTTCGCACGAGCCGGATGGCTTTAATCTATGTGACAAGTCTAGTATGATTTTTTCAAGAATATTTGTTCCCTGATGTCCCCCATCACGAAAAATAGCCGAGTCTTTAAATGATATTTCATAAGGAGGATTTGCCAAAATTAAATCAAACGATCTATCTGATAATTCAGAATAAATATCACTTTTCACGTATTGAACGTTGGTAACCTTATTAAGGCGAGTGTTAAATAGTGCAAATTGTAGGGCTCTCATGTTGATATCAACTGCGACAACAGACGAACTATATATGGAAGCTAAAATAGCTTGCACACCAGATCCCGTACACAAATCTAGCGTTTTATCAACTTTCTGTTTTGATGAAGCTTCATAAAGATCGATAGAGTCCTGGCTCACAGGATAAATTTTTTGGAATCTCTTTATTTTTACATCGAATGGTCTAATATGTTTGAAGTCGCTTATGAAGTAGTATTTTAAGTAAGGAATTATCAAAACATTTGATTGAATTTTATTTGATGGAATCACTCGCAAAACCATCATTACTAGAAGTCTGCGAAGCTCTGAATCAGTAAAGATAGTATATATCTGTTTCTTTTCAAGAGGTTGACCTGCGAAAAATAACAATATGAGCAGTGTCATTTTTGTTCCCTTTTGAAGTCTAAATGGTAAGATTTCCAATTCAAGGGGATAAAATTTGAAAGGGTTAATGTTATATTTCATAAAGGTTTGAAAAGAATAGTCGTGGTCTTTTAATTTTTTTTTGAGAAGTAAATAATCGGAGGATTTGATTTGTGAAAAGGGAAAAATGTCGCGCATATTATGTTAGTATAGCAAAAGAACATTTTTCCAAGGAGATCAGAAATTATGCTGCCCAGCATGGATTCGAACCATGATTATACGGTTCAGAGCCGTATGTCCTACCATTGAACGACCGGGCATATATTAGCCTTTTAGCTTGGAGTTATTGGCTATGAGACGACTTATTTTACCACAGACTTGTATCTTAAGAGCAATCCAAAGACCACAGGAATGAGAAGTATATTCTGTTGAAGGGTGAGCCAGTAGTGGTCAAATAATCCAGTAAATACGACAGTAATTATTACTGCTTTTCCTGCGGGCGACTTCCAAATCACTTGGATCATATTTTTTAGCAAATACATAATGAGCACAAGTAAAGGAATGCCAAACTCGGCTATTGAGAGCAAAAAAATAGTATGTACCGGTTGGAGAAAAAAGTACGGATAGGGGATTGAAAATGTACTTTGCGCTACGAGATAATTCCCCAATCCAACTCCACTGAGTAAATGGTCCTTGATAATTTGAAGTGATGATGCAGTGAGCCACAGTCTTTTATCTAATGATTCTGGATCCCCAACTCCTGAGAGGAATACAACTCCAAGAACGATTGGCAAGATGAGTTGGGACGTGCGACAAATAACACAATTGGTTTTATTCTTAAAACTGCTATATATCAGAATGCCGAATAAACCCAGAATCGCAATTTTGGAAAATGAAAATAAAATCAGCACGATCGCAATGGTGAGAAACATTTTTCGAAGGAGTTGGAACTTATCAAATGGTTGGTAAAACGAAACAAATCCATATAATAAGAGATAAAATCCAGCAAGAGAGTTTGGGTGTGAAAACGTCCCATATCCGCGCATAAGCTCAATTCCTTGTAATGAAATTTTTGCAATCCCGGGAGTTGAAAGAGAGAAGGATCGCTCTCCAAGAAGGTACCAAATTCCTTGTATTGATCCGCGACTTACAATCTGTAGCGCCACCAACAAGAGCTGCAAAAATGTCGAGAGCACGAGAGTCCATAATATATGTTTTGATAGTATTTTGGTATGTCGCACCACAAAATATACGAACACGATTTCAAGAAGTTTTGAATATCTATACAAAGAAATAACCAGTTCAAGAGAAAAGAAAATATTTAATACAATCAAAATGAATATGAAAATAGTCACTTTATTCTTGAAAAGTTCAACACATTTTTTTGTTAAAACAATATGTTTGTTTGATCGAATGATTGAGATGAGGAAGATTATTATCGCAGAAACTATGATGAGATCTGTGAAATACACAGTTGGCGCAAGGTAGTCAATTCGGATTCCCGAAATATATGACTCAGGGATAAAGAAGAACGTCCCAAGCTGTGTTGGTAAAAAGAATATAAGAAATAATATCCCAAATCTCAACAAAGAATGCATACAGCTATTATAACCTGAATTACGAAATTCATTTTCGTCATTCTGGTAAGCTGAAGTATAGTTTCAGCGCATCCAGAATCTCATACAAATACACGGGTTCGTTTGTAACAGTACGCGTACATAATAGACTCTTGGCCTACCTGCGACAGGCAGGCCAAGCCAGAGTGACCACGGGGTTTGAATCCAAAATCATAAATCATCTATCAATTTTCTAGATTGCTATCTCTGCGGTAGCCAGCCAATTGTCGATTCTCTACGCAGTTATCTAACAGAAAAAAATATTCCCAAAGAGCAGGTATATTTTGAAAAATTTACGACATAGTCCAAGATTTTTATGTTATTGTAAGAGTATGAAGCTGATTTTTGAGGATAGGCACAGTAGAACAATTAAAACAAAAGAAGAAATAAGGTTCTTCAGTTTTTCTTCTTATCACCTGATCATCATTACAGCTCGGGCAAAAAGTGAAAAACAACTTAGTAGAAACTCTACAGATGATGAAGATTTAACGGTTAAAATAGATAAAGATAAAACCTTTCCTCAACTTCGTTCTAATAGACTGATTGACTCACCAGCAGCTTTCAGCGGAGGAAGACTGCATAATCTATCCAAAACAATTTACTTTCTCACTTTCCTCAAAGGTAGAGACCACAAGATCATATTGAAAACAGACAAGCCTACTGACACAGCCACTTTTGAGAACCTACAGATCCATGTTTTGGATCCAACCAAGAAGCTTGCTCTGGAACCTAAACTTCAAGCCGAAGACGGTGACAGGCGACCATGGATTACATTCGTACTTGACAACCTAGCTATACAATCTATAACACCAACTCTCACATACTCCCGCCATGATAGAGATAGCGACGATGTCAAGATCACTATTGACGGCAAAACACAAGGAAACCCACTTCGAACTATCAAACATTTCTTGTGGAGATATGCAGGCTCACTTTTGCCTTGGGTCTCACCAACAAAAACCCAAACTGAAATATTTACAATAAATTTACCACAGGATTTACACTACATTGAATTTGATGCCGATCGAATTCCAACTCTTAACAAACTTGTTCTGGATTTTGGTAAAACTCTGCCACTTCCTGCTGGACTACCAACAGTTGACAATCCTAAATGGACGGGGGATTTTTATGATGATACGGACAAGATGATTTTAGCAAGAGCTATTTTTGGTGAAGCGAGAGATGAACTTTATCCTGATAAAGCAAGAATTGCAGTAGGCTGGAGTATCAGAAATAGAGTTGAGGATTCCAGATGGGCAAATTCATATCATGAAGTGATTATTAAACCCGAGCAGTACAGCGCTTTTAATGAGACTGACAGGAATAGACCTTATATTGAAAATCCTTTTTGGAAGGACAATGACGTTGATAAAACTGCTTGGTATAACTGCTTTGATATTGCTGGGAAGGTGATCAATGGTGAATTAAAAGATCCAACTAGTGGTGCAAATCACTATTATGACAATAGTATTTCTACTCCATATTGGGCGACTAAAGAAACTTTGGCTCTGACTATAGAAAGATCAGATAATAAGGCTATGCTTATTTTTCATAAATTATGAAAACACAAATTGGGTTTGGGATAATAATAATTTTCCTACAGATTTTGATGCTTTTAAAAGTACCAGCTACACCGTGGTCGCGCTGGAATAAAATCCATCAAAATCCAAGAGAAAAAACCTCCTACAATACTGCTAAGACTTTGAACATGAAGAATCTTTCTGTGGTTGATCCGATTATTATTGACGATCCGATAGATGTGTCTAGTCTCCCTCACAAAATTGATTCATGGAATTTATCAGAAGAAGACTGGAGATGGTTCTTTACCAACGATGTAGCAAAACGACCACTACTTTATAATGGTCATGATGTAAGTTTTGCTCAACTATCCCCTTCTCATCAAAAGCTGGGATTCTTTTTTTATCCCAAGGATCATTCACTTGGTGAGATTGTACTATCGGTTTTAGATATTGATAAAAGAGTTATTACAGAAATATATCGCGGTGATACTTGGACATCAAATTGGGAATGGAAAGATGATGATGCAGTTATTGTACGTCGTAGTTGTGGAACAGGATGTATGGTGGCATATGTGGTCGATCTGCAAACTAAAGAAAAAATCGATAAATATAGAGTATATTAAAGGCTCGAGTCGGACACCTAGGGAGGTGTCCTATCGGGCTTTACTGACAGCCTATGTGACGGTATGCGACGAGACAGTCCCGATTTTCTGGAAATCCCTGGGGACAACGTTTGGGGCGGTGGCGCTAGCATATACATCAACTTACCCATTTTCATCAAATAGTTTCAATCCAAGTATTTTACGAAAGTCTTTTACATTTTTAGTCAAAAGGGGTAGTTCATAGTATAGTGCGCACGAAGCTATTTCGGCGTCTTGAAATGTTGCTTTATAATCAGAGCTTCTCATGATTTCTCCTGTAAGTTTCATTACCTCAAAATTTGAATACAAAATCTCAACTTTGCTTAAAAATTCTTTTAAAATTGCCTCTTCTCTTTTATCTTGTATACTTCTTCCGGCAAAAAGTTCTGCTATTGTTACTGAAGAAATCATCGGAATATGAGTATTGATTCTGAATATTTTTGAATAAAGACTTAGCGATCTATCTTTTATTCTAAAAAACTCAATCAAAATATCAGTGTCAACTAGGATTTTTTCCATATAGTTGTAAGAGTTTATTCCTAGATTTTTCTCTCATTTGTCTTAAATTTTTTTCGTCGAAATCAGTAAAATACTGTTTTTTATCATTTGTCATTTTTTGCAACCACATACTCAATTCCTCTGCTTTATTCTCTTTTATCGGTTCGAGAACTATATTTTGATTCTGATCAACTCTTATCCAGAGTCTAAATCCTTTTCGCAAATTAAAAATCTCCCTCAACTTAAAAGGGATAGTTACCTGACCTCGCTCCATTACCTTTACCATATCTTCAAATATTATTTTCTGCATGTTTTCATATTAATATGAAAATCATACTTTGTCAAATAGCCATGTCATCACTGTATCATCCGACCGTTTTGGAGCATCCAGCTTCATCCAACCTCCGAGGTTAGGAAGTTTAATCAATTTATATATGCTAATGATTGGTGAGAGTGCAAACGCAATATTGAGAATTAAGAATAAAGAAATAAGAACATATAGTAACTTGTCATCCTGAACTTGATTCAGGATCCAGTTTTTAATTATTTCTAGATTCCGGATCAGGTCCGGAATGACATAAACAAACGCAAGGATAATCACAAGGATATCTGTCCCGTACAATGCAGGCGCCAAATAATCAATCCGAATGCCATCAATATATGATTGAGAAATGAAGAAAAATGTTCCCAAGTTGTGTAGGTAAGAAAAAAACAAGAAGATATGTCCCATATCTCAACAAAGAATTCATACAGCTATTATAGTATCACCTGAGTTTCCCAAGTAGTGCAGTTTATTATTTGTTGTTTTTAAGATGTCATTCCCTCGAAGGAGGGAATCCAGACCCAAATTACCTTATTTGAAATGAAATTTATAGACTGGATCCCCGTCTTCCCTCCAGAGGCGGGCAGGCACGGGGATGGCAATGTGTGTCAAGAAGAGTGAACTCTTACCTTATTTCTTGTTTGGAATAAGATAAAGCTCTGCAGAAACACCAGGATTTATTGTGAGGTTTGCCTCCAGACCAATCTGAGCATCTGTGAGTGATGCTGGGATTGTTTGATCGCCTTCTTGAAAGAATACGGTGACTTTGTCAGGGTCTTGAGGAACTGATATCTCTCCATTTTTTCCCTCAAGAAAAATTTGACTTGTGGTTATTTTAGTTACAACATAATCAAATGGTACTTCAAATGGTTTGTCTTTTTCTGGAGCTTGAGTGTAATTTTGCACATCTGGGGCAAGAGATGGAGATGGGATATTTGAGCGACTTTTTAATAGTACAAAAAGAAGAGAGACAACAACAATGATCATCACGCCGAAAATGATTGTGAGAATTTTATCTAATTTCATATTTTTACCATATCCTGATTGTATAATTTTTACTATTTTTTTGTGCATATTATTGAATTAATCTTCCTTCTTGAATTATTTGTGACAAGTGAATCAGAAGGTCTATATACATTTTTGGTTTGAAGACGATAAAGATTGAAGGCTTATTGCGGTCGACTACTGCACGTGATCGCTTGATTTCAGCCGCATTGCGAGTTGCAATAATATTTCCATTGATCTTTAATGGTGTCTCAACAGTACCCCCTGACGCAACATCTGATGCAAAATCGATAGAAGGGGCGATAAAGACCCCATTTATTTCCTTAAAATCTGAATGGATATTGATACTCCCTGTTGCCATAAGGGCAATAGATTTGGCACTTGGGTTGAATGTATCTCCGTTCCCAGGGAAGTTGTTGAGATTGATATTGCCTTCTGCAATAATGACAGCATTCTGAATGCTTGCATTGACATCACTCACACTACTAATGGTGATATCTCCATGCAGAATATTGATCGTATCGGATTCGAGCTCACTCAGATTGGTAATAATTTTTATTTTTTTTCGAAGTTTTGCATATTCTACAAATGAGGCTACGTCGCTCAGTTGAGACGAAGCTCGAATATATGAATTTTTTTTCAAATTTGATTGAGATACGGTCCCAGGAAGTAGATTGATAACAGTATCTGATGAGACAAGCCCTGCATTGCCAATGATGAAATAGGATTCGGTCGTATCATCTGAATCGAATGCGCCTGCGGGGTTGGAAATTGAGTTGTAAAATACTCCACGCTTATGAAATGATGCGTCTTTTAGTTTGAACCATGATAGTTGAATGACATTGACCGTACAGCTTTGTGAGTCATCTGCAGACCCACAAGCACCTCCAGATGAGCTTGTCCCATAGCATCGTGCCTGATATGTGTACGTTCCTGCCACACTTGGAGAAAAGACGCCAAACGAGTCGTTGTGCCAAGCGAATGCAGTTTCGTCTGAGGTATTACATCCCAATTGAGAAGTTCCTTGATATAGCGAACGTGACTCATATTTATAACTGTCTGGGCCAGTTCCATAGAATTGAAAAGATACAGAAAAATTTGTGTTGACATCAATCTCTGCCGGACAGGAGATACTCTGCACGTTGCAGATTGTATTTTGGGGAACAGTGGGTGTAGGAGTTGGTGTTGGAGTAGGAGTGGGGGTTGGAGAAGGGCCTCCACAATTTGCATCATTGAGAATTATTGATTGGGTTGTGCTCCATCCAGATTGATTGTCAAGGGCATCTCGAGATCGGACATGCACATATACTGGGTCAGTTTCAGGATATGCGATACTAGTTCTTGTCAATGCAGGTCCCCAATTGTTGTTCCATCCAATAAGAACATCGCTGTAATTTGCATACCTGGAGGCTTGGGACCAATATGGGTATATATGCATTCCCGCAGTTCCGACATCCGTGACGGCATTCCATGCGTAGGTAATGGTGTAGTATTTTTTACTGCCACTTGTATAGGAATAATTACAGCTAAGAGTGCTCGTGGGAACAGGAGGAGGAAATGTGTCTGGACAGGTGAATCCAGCAGCGGTCGTTATTCCATAACGAGCAGAACATCCAGCATTTGATGACTGGACACTCCACCCAAGATAGTTTGCTCCTTGGACGATTGGTCTTGTTGAGGATGTTCCATTTACGCAAATCCATTGATCAGTAGTTGGTCTTGCTGTTGGATCCCATTCAGGAATGAGCCCATCATTTTTGTCAATACGAAGAATATAGCTTGATATCCCAGGTACCCCAGTCCATGAGAACGTGGCTTCACTTGTTGAGGTGCTACAGGACTTGGTTAATCCGGTGGGGCCAGGGGGAGCGGAACAACTTACTCCATCGAGATGTACTCCACCGGGTGAAGGTACCCAAGCACCGCTGTTGCTTCTTGAATGTATCCAGAAATCATACGTTGCTCCCGGTATAACAGTCATGCCGTATGTTGTGACCGCACTTGCTGTATCTACGCACGAATCGCCCGCATTAGAACAAGAGAAGCCATCCGCCTTATTGTCTTTGCGTAAAGAATAGTAATCCGCATATGCCCCGGCTGTCCACGTCAGTGTCATTTTGTCCCCCGTTGCGTTACAAGATTTTTGCAGATTACTTGGAGGTCCAAGGGGAATTGGGGTAGGGGTGGGGGTTGGGGTGGCTATGGGAATATACCCACCACAACAGCTCGCTTGCCATACACCAGATCCCTTTGGGATTGATCCATCAACAGTAACTCGTGAAGCATGACAATCAGCGTCTGGAGCGCCATCATTTTGTCCACAATGTCCGTCTTCGCTGCAATGATATCTTCCTACTGTTGCACACCCGCCCGCAGTATTCCCTAAACAGCATCCCCCTAGGACGCTCGGATCACAGAACTGATAGGGACACGCAGCAGGGGGAGATGTTTTGCAACTCCAGCATGTTTTTCCATTATCACAGGTTCCAGGAATCGAGCTGCAACCTTCATATGGCTTTGAGAAATCACACCGCCCACTACAACTAGCAGGTGGAACGGGAGTGTTGGTGGGCACTCCGGGGGGAGTGGGTGTATTTGTCGGCTGTCCAGGGCGGGGGGTGTTGGTGGGAAGGGCTGGCACTGTAGTGGCGAGACTGCATCCACCTGGATTTGTTGCGCTTTGACCTGGAGCTGCACATGTGGCAGAACAACTTGGGCCAGCTACTAACAAACAACTAGCTGGTCCACCTTCACCATTACAACTTATGTCTCCAGATTTTGTACAGTCTGAAGGGTTGAAATTACACGCGCCAAAATCAGAAGAGTCGCAGGTACTTCCATCGGAGCACTTGTATATGTAGTCTATAGTGTCACAACATTTGCCAGCTGATCCCCCACAGTAACTAGCAGCATCTACCTGAGGCACCAAAAGAAACAAAAATAAAGAAAGCAAAAAAAATTTCATAGGTAATTCATCTTAAAGTAAACATGCTTTTATTTTTAAAATTATGTTGGTAATAATCAGAAATAGTTGATTCTAAATCAGATACGGACTTGTAAGGAAATCTAACTAAAAAGATTGAAGAAACAAGAGCATAGTTTAATCTGCTTGTAAATTTATCAACATTTTCATCATCCGCATAAACATATAAAATCAGCGAATCATCAGTTATAATTTCTGAGCCATATCCCATATAATAGCCATTGCTTCCATTTTGAATTCGATAATTTATTCTTTGATCGGAAGGATTATCAAGAATATGAATAATAATTTTTGGGAATGTCATCACGGCAAAATCAGGAGCATTTTCAAGAAATAGAGATTTTACTAACGATAAATCCACGCTTACTTCATAATTTGTTTCGTTTTTAAGCTCAATATTGGAACTTGGAAACAAAGGAAATGATTTTATAGTAGATTGGAGGGGAGTAGGTATTCGACTACTTCTATTTTCAATGTTATGATTTCTTTCATTTAGATATGTATACAGGAGTAAAGAAACTATGGAAAATAATACCAGCACTACCAATAATAATATTTTTTGGGATCTAGACATACTTTACATAATACAGTTTAAAGCAGGAAATTAAAATACTTCTTTTAGTT
The DNA here is from genome assembly GCA_002788865.1 of Candidatus Roizmanbacteria bacterium CG_4_9_14_0_2_um_filter_39_13. GTDB lineage: Bacteria > Patescibacteriota > Microgenomatia > UBA1406 > GWC2-37-13 > UBA1450. The sequence goes on along the minus strand of PFSC01000121.1, from coordinate 4,272 downwards.
TGAGCGGATAAAGGGACGTGTAAAAGGCTTGCCATCTCGAACACCCGTTCTCATTAATATTTTATATAACTCTGGAATTAAACTATACTGATCTACTTTTGTTTGAGGTAAGCCCAAATCAATGGCAAGTTCCTGTAGTGACTGTACAGTTTTAGACGTTCTAACAGGATCGTTTAATGCAGGATCTTTTGTAATACTTAGTACCATTGGTGTTATATTCAAAACACCACCAGAATCAATATTATAACCCCAACCCAATCCGCCTGCGTTTGTTGTTTTAATTTTGTCGCTGGACTGTACTACTTCATAAAGCATTAAGTTTACACCTGCGCTAAAGTCCCAAACTTTATCCCCAACTTTTACATTCGAAATTTGACCTGATTTAATTGATTGGATTAATGTATCAGGAGTTTGATGCAAGTGAGCAGAAAGTATCCAAAGCAATGCATTTTCAAATGCTTCTGCGCCAGTACTATTGGGATTTGCTAATCCAAGGTCGGAAGAATTCATAATCGCATCCAAAATAGGGCTATTTTCTGTTGATCTTTGATCTCCCTGAGTCGTGTCGAAATTAATATCAGATGGTAAGTTAACTAGAGCAGTAGTAGTTTCTTGCACGTCAGATTGAGGCAAAGGATCTTGGAGAATGCGCATTTTTAAAGCGCGACCTTGAACTTCATCCCGGATATTCCAATCACGTAATTCACCATTTACATTTCTTTTGGGTACAATGAAATTTTGCACCTCCCCCCCCCCTCCCCTGGGACTGGCTGGGATTCAACTGGTTGTGCTGGGGGTACAGCGGTGGCAGGTGAAGGAACTGGGGTCGGTGGGGCGACTGGAGTCCTTGTTGGAATGGCGACGGTTGGTATTGGTGTGCTGGTTGGTGCAACTACAGGTTCTGGCTTTCCATCATCAAAATTTTTTTCGCTCGTTAATTGTAGATAAAAATCTACTGCTTGATAGCCGTCAGGACTAGAAATCACTTTTTTTCCATTGACAATGGTTTCAAAAATTCTGAAATTAATTCCATTCATTTGTTTTGCAACTTCACGAGCTTGTTGCAAGCCTAATTCAGCTACAAGCGCATTCCAATCTTGAAGAGAAATTGAATCTGCTTGCGTATTTTTAAATTCATCTTTGTTAGTCGTCAGTTTTATAAAGCCGCCATTATTAATGTTGGGGTCAATTACTACAGGATTGCCTTCATGGTCTATATATGAGTATGTGGCAATTCCTCCCGTTTCAGCAAAGCCCATTGGTGAAAGGGCCGCCATAGCAAGAGTTTGTCTTAAGCCGTTGTATGGGGCAGTTTGTGCCGTAGAAGCAACGTCTTCTCCTCCCCAGAAATTATTTATAAGTATGTTTGCAGCTCCTACTTCTTCAGATTCTCCACCTTGTGCAAGTGCTCCTTTGGTCAGATCATCTAAAGGTGTCAAAGTTGTAGTGATTGGAGGAGTATCTGCAAACCGAGCATATTTTAAACGGTCTAGAGCGCTAAGTGTAGTTAATTTAGAATTGACTACGTCTGTGCGAACAAACAGTATTTGATCTCCTACAAACACTTCTTTCCAAGTTCCATCAGACATTTGTCTGGTGTGACCAGTTTCAATATAGGTACCATTTTGTTTTTGTACAATTGGTTCGTTCCCTTGAGTATTTGGTACAGTTCTAAATCGTGTATCAGCATTCAAAATGAATGCCTGAGCATTCTCAGATGGCTTTCCAATGTCAGTTCCAAATATTGGAATCTCTACTTCTATGGGTGTGGGTGTCGGCGTTGTTTCTGGAGTGGGGCGAGAGGTTGGAGTAAACGTCGGCCTAAGAGGTCTAGGAGTATTTGTTGGGGTAGGCGTTTTCGGTCCAAGCAATTGTTCTGGCTCAGTTGGTGCGCCTGAGGTGTCTGAAATAATTTCTGCATGAGCAATAATTGGATGAAATACAGCAAAAGCAGTTAATCCCAACCCCACAACACTTGCCGCAAATTCTTTTTTATTAGGAATCCGTTCGTTTATTTTCTCTTTGAACCAATCGCAAGTACCCGCTTGAGGCACTGGCAATTCTGAATTTGATGGTGGTATAGTTTGTCCAGGAGCAGTATCAGGTGACATATATACGTTCAAATATAAACTATAGGCTATATTTTGTCAAGGGATTGTGTGTACGTGGTGTGTATAGGTTTGCTTTACTTGGCCATTCCCTCATATATGAGTTGTTTTACCAATGTTTGGTAAGGGATATCCATACGATGTGCACGTACCTTTACCCTTTCTATAAGTACCTCGGGCAAACGGATCGTGATCGGTTTTGCCGTCAATTTAAGATTAGGGAAACGTACTCTCGTGGCTGAGCTATAATCCACATACTCAGTGGAATCAGCCTTTTGCCAGAACTCACGTTCTTCTTGTTCACTATTAAATTTAGGAATTTTTTTAAGTTTTTTCATACTGCCTCCTTTCTCTTTTATTTGCTTTTCGAGACGATATAATCCGTATTGTATTTCCTCGAACCGTAAAAGCACAAAATAATACCGTTCCTTCTGCTATTTTTCCAATTGCAATAAATCGTTTTTCTTCTTGTGAATGTTTAACATCTTCAATAAACAATACATCTTCATCAGTGAATAGTTCTTCTGATTCGCGCATTGAAACTCCATGTTTTTCATAACTCTTTTCAATATTTCCCTCATCCCACTCAAATCCAAGTACCTTTCTCAAGTCAAGCATGTACATATGATACATATACAGCATGTCGCTTGTCAAGCGTTTTTGCGGGGCTACTTTTTGTCAGATCGTGCTTAGAGGGTGCGTATGGTTCTAGTAACAATTATGCTTATAGAATTATGAAGCTGTTGATGGTCAGGTTTTTAGTCAACAAATGTCAAAGCCACTCCTTTTTTTCCAGCGCGACCAGTCCGTCCAATTCGATGGACATAGTCTTCGTATGATTCTGGAGCATTGAAGTTTATGACGTGTGTCACATTTTCTATATCAAGTCCACGCGATGCCACATCGGTCGCAAGAAGTACCTGTACTTCGTTGTTTTTGAGCATATTGAGTGAACGTTGTCGTTGGGCTTGGGTCTTGTTTCCATGGATTGCTGCGGCTTTGAAACCTCGTTGTAGGAGGCTTTTTTCAAGTTTATTTACTCCATATTTAGTTCGACCAAATACGAGTACTTTTTGAAATTCCTGTTTGATCAGAAGATCATGGAGAACATCAATTTTATCTCTTCCACGAGTTTGTACGATATCTTGATCGACATTTTGTGCTGTTTCACCAGTTTTTACTGAAACCATGACTGGGTCGGTCAGAAATGTTCTCATGACGGCCTTTGTTGCCTCAGGCAGTGTTGCCGAGAAAAAGAGCGACTGACGGATTTTTGGCAAAAATGAAACAATGTGTTTAATATCATTAATGAATCCCATATCAAGCATTCGATCAACTTCATCAAGAACAACATTATTAAATTGCGTCAAATTCAGAATCCGACGTTTTTCCAAATCCATGAGTCGCCCTGGTGTCCCGATGACAAAGTTGGGTCGTTTTGATAGTTGTCTTGCCTGAGTATTTATTGAAGCTCCTCCGATACACAGTGTTGAAAAGATTCCCATACTTCGACTAAACAGGATAAATTCATCTCGAATTTGGACTGCAAGTTCTCGAGTAGGTGTCACGATAAGTACTTTTTGATTGCGATCTTTGGCTACTTTTGTGAGAAGTGGCAGCAAAAATGCAGCTGTTTTTCCGGTTCCGGTATTTGCAATGCCAACAAGATCCTTTCCGTTTAATATTGAGGACATTGCCTGATCTTGAATTGCTGTAGGTCTATCGTATCCACGAGTTTGAATATTTTTTTGAACCATTGCGTCAAATGGAAAGTCAGCAAAACTATTTTGAGACACATATGGAGCTTCCTGGATATCTGATGCTCTTTTTACAAACATCAAAGGGTTCAAAGAAGCACCTCTACTATTATTATTACC
>PFSC01000121.1:0-269 GCA_002788865.1 Candidatus Roizmanbacteria bacterium CG_4_9_14_0_2_um_filter_39_13 | reverse complement strand
ACCATTAAATCTATTATTATTACCACGGTAACCACGAGAAGGACTACGTCTGTTGTTGTTCATAAAATTATTTAAATCGCCTTAAGTAGGAGACGATATTAAAGAGGAGAAGAAAAAAATCTTTACCAATTAAACCGACTCAATTCAGTACATTTACTGAATAATCATTTAAAGCTAACAGTAAGAAGTATATCATATATGCATCGGATGTCAAACTATAGGTTATATTGTCAGCAATTCTCATTTTGACTAACAATCATTTGAAAATA
>PFSC01000171.1 GCA_002788865.1 Candidatus Roizmanbacteria bacterium CG_4_9_14_0_2_um_filter_39_13 | reverse complement strand
ATTACTTCATAACCATCGGCAATGAGCCGATCAAGTACGTGACTACCGATAAACCCAGTACCTCCCGTGAGAAGAATAGTCATAAAGCTATATTTTTTCCAGAAAGTTTTTAATAGTTGTTTGCATGTATGCGAGCCGCACCTCATCTATGCCGGGGAAAACACCGATCCAAAATGCATTTTTCATAATAATGTCTGCATTTGTCAACTTGCCGACAATCCGTTTGTTTTTAAGATTGAGATAGGCAGGGTGGCGCAGAAGATTTCCGGCAAATACATTGCGAGTTCCAATTTTGTTCTTTTCCAGATATCCGGTAAGTTCATTGCGAGAAAAGGGAGCATTCTCTTTTACGGTTATCGGAAATCCAAACCAACAAGGATCTTCTTTATCTGAAAGTTCTATCAAACTGAAATACTGGGAATAATTACTTAAAAATGTATGAAGTTTTTTGTAATTCTCTTTTCGCTTCTCAATAAACCCTGGTAACTTTTCAAGTTGCGCTACCCCAATTGCCGCTTGAAAATCGGTGAGCTTGACATTAAAACCGATCTGGGAGTAGATATACTTATGATCATACCCCTGAGGAAGCTCACCTAGTTGCCAGTTAAATCGTTTTCCACAGGTATCATCTTTTCCCGTGTCACACCAACAATCTCGTCCCCAGTCTCGAAACTGACGAATCGATCGATGGATTAGGGGATTGTTAGTGACTATTGCTCCGCCTTCTCCCATAGTCATCTGATGAGCCGGATAAAAACTATATGTCGCTATATCGCCAAAAGTTCCCGCTAATTTTCCATTATATTTTGACCCCAATGCATCGCAGCTATCCTCGATGAGCCAGAGATTATGTTTTTTTACGATGTACAGTACTTTTTCAAGATCAAAGGGAATCCCGAGTGTATGCGCCATCATAATAAGTTTTGTTTTAGGAGTTATTGCCTGCTCAATTTTATCAACATTCATATTGAGTGTTTTGAGATTTACATCAATAAATACAGGAGTAAGGCCAAATTGAATGCCAGGATTTACGGTGGTGGGAAATCCAACTGCAGCAGTGATAAACTCATCTCCTTTTTGTAGCGCTCGTTTTCCAAACACCGAAGATGAAAGAGAGTAGAGTGAGACCAGATTTGCAGAAGAGCCTGAATTCACAAGCGAAACATACTTT
>PFSC01000189.1 GCA_002788865.1 Candidatus Roizmanbacteria bacterium CG_4_9_14_0_2_um_filter_39_13 | reverse complement strand
AAAGTAACAGTTGTTAATCTGGCAACGACCCCTATCAATGCCGTCGTTCGGTCACATATTTAAATCTGGCAATACGCGAAAGGGAAATTTTACTAAATTATTACATTGGGCTATAAAGGATATACAAAATAATTATTTAACATACAAACGAAAATATTTGAAAAGAAATCATCTCTTACTTAAAGGTATTGAGGTAGATGAATATTAACATTTCAATATTTTATTTGATTGCTTATTACATTATTCTTATCAATGTTATATACTATAATAATATATGAGTAAAGCTCAACAGACCAAGCTAAATATAGATCTCTCCGACAAACTTGCAAATTTTCTTATAACACAACGTCGCGTGATGAAACTACCCACGAGCTTACGCTCGGGGTTTCTTATCAATCAAACAGCGTAGCTGTTTGCCCCGCAACTATCGAAGCGGGGAGCGCCTCCATCCCACGAGCTTACGCATCGGGGATTTAATAGCGCTGTTAAATCATCATCTAATTGACGAGCTTTTATTAGAAGGAAAAGGTGTAGTTAAAGCAGAAGAGACAGATAATTTTACTAAACCTTGGATATTTACTGCTGTTATTAATTAATCAAAAAACTAAGAGCCTGTTTGAAAACTTAAAAAGTGTCATTCCGAGCTTGTCGAGGAATCTCTTCTTTGAATTCAAGAAAGGGATTTCTCCACTCCATTTACTTCCTTCACTTCGGTCGAAATGACAAAAAACCTAGTTTTCAAACAGGCTCTAAGAGATTCTTTAACATCTTACTTTCCATTTCTCACTTACTCTAGAGAATTACTGTAAGTTTCTATGAAAAAAAAGCGGAAAGAATATCGAGATAAGTAGAAGATACTCCAAAGTAAAATGCGCAGCAACAAGCAAAATGACGAGAATACTATCTACACATCTACATGCTTTAGATAGTTAGTATCATTATATCTGCTCCCCTGCGTAGAGGAAATATAGAACGCCTTTCTTTAGTGATGTCTGGTAGGAGCCTTCAGCTTTTTGTAAAGAAAAGTGATTGCGATGATACCAAGGGGAACAGCATAAGAAGCTATGTTCCAAGGTATATCAGTCCAACTGAAAAGACCATGAATAGAATATTTAGAAAGAGGAAACAGGAATGGCGTTTGAAAATGAGTATGTCCAGGAACATCAGGGATAATATGAAGTAGTGGCCACGCTAACATTTCAAAGGAGAATTTTTTCTTCCACCAATAAACCACAGTTATACTCAAACCGCTAATAACAAAACTATGACCCAACCCATAAAGTATATAGAACCAAGAAGGTGCCTGATTGAATTCGTGAGGAATCGGGATATGAAACATCAAGAGATAAATCCCTAAAGGAATAGCCCAAAACAAATCGGGAAAAATTGCCCACCAGACTGCTTTCTTCCAGTCCAACCCGTGAATAGGTTGAAAAATTGCAAAAGTTAATAGACCGTGAGTCCAAGTTGTCATTCACTAATTATAACAAAATCTGAATCTCCACGACGGGGTACACTTTGCTCAGACCCCATCACCAGAGGAAAAGGATCGATTTCTATGAGCGTATTGCCAGATTTAAATATGTGACCGA
>PFSC01000072.1 GCA_002788865.1 Candidatus Roizmanbacteria bacterium CG_4_9_14_0_2_um_filter_39_13 | reverse complement strand
TTCAGCATTGGGAAATTATGACAGAACGTTTGCAACCACCCTACATCGAAACATCAAAACCAGCGGGTCAATTACGAGCAAGATGCATGAAATTATTACCAACTACTTTCTATTTCAATGCTGGGCAAGAGTGGCTTCCCATTGAGCCAGAGATAGGTGACAAAATTCGAGATAAATTTATTTCCTACGCACGCCTTACCCAATTCACACCTTTGACACCTGAGGTTATGATCCAAGCTTTGGACCAACCAAGTGAAGTATATGGTAATAATCAGGGCAAAGGCTTTACCACTTTTCAGGCATACTTAGCCGAATCAGTAGCTAGAGCTCTCAAAGTATCGGCTCAACATGAGGGAGCCTCAGAAGGTTCGGTCACTCACCTGTCAGCCGCCGACTATATAGCAATGAGAAGGCTCTTAGATAGATTCGGCATATTACTGGCAGAGGAGCCTTTTACAAAGGTAACTGAAAGTAGATTGGTAGAAATTGCTGAGTGGCTGCAATACTTATGGGAGACTGGGATAAAATATGATTATGTAGAGAGATATCTAGATCAAAAACAATTGAAGAATCTATTACATTTGTTTGAGCAAGATTTACATAATACATGGGATGAGACTACGGTAATACCAAAATCGGACGAATATTTTGTTGATAGCGACGATGAAGCCGAAATAAAGAGATTGAGAAGAAATGATAACCTAGGATTTGCTCTGAGGTCTTTGCAGTCTTTGGATACAACTCCCCCACTTCTCCCGAGAAATGAACTGATTATGAGACTCAAGTTTGGACTTCGGGGCAGAGGTTTGTCGCCAGAAGAAATGATGGATTATTGCAAGGATGAAATACGGCTTATCGAAAACTTGCAAATTGTTTCTGAGGAAGTTAGAGAAAAATGGATTCAAAAAATACAAACAAGTGGAATTTCCAATGATACAAATCAACGACTAAGCGATTTAGAAATTTTCTTGACTACCAACCCAATTAGTAGAACACCTGCTTTTTATAGAAAATTAAATGAGTATAAAAATTTCCTGGAACAAATTTCAGGATTTAGTATAGATGAAATCAACGGAACAATTGATCGAATAAATGGAATATTTGCCAAAATATCAAGTGGGAGTGTGCAAGATGTGGAAAAGTCGGATGTATTTTCAAATAGCGATATTTTTATTGCCGTTTTTTGCGGGCTTTCAGAACCTTCCGATGAATTTTTCGCAGGTAGAAAACCTCTGAATATGAGCTCGATTGGCACAATACTAGGGATAACGGGAGAAAATATACGGCAACATCAAGAGAGAAGTTTAACCAGACTGAAGAAAGTTCTGGCAACTATCGGACAATCTGCAGACGGTACCCTCTGAAAAAAAGTGTTACAGCAATTGGGGAGATGGGCATTGACATTTTTTTATAATCACTGTACACTATGTACAGTATGCCCGACACCATTCACTTCTCTGCTACAGAAGCTCGAAAGAATTTTTTTGAAATTCTTCGTTTGGCACAAAAAGGAAACATCGTCACAATCGAGAAGAAAAATGAAAATATGACATTTGAGCTCCAACAAACCAAAAAACCTCGAAAAGATATTGCTAAACTTGCAACGGAAATGGGGAAGATTGGGCTCAAAGTAGTGTCGCTTGATAAGATGCAACACACTCTTGAAGAATCGCATACTATTGAACTTGAATAAATGAAACAGCTCTATTTTGATACGAACATCTTTATCTATTTTTCAAATAGAGATTCAACATATTATGCTGAAACACAACTACTTCTCCAATATTGTCAAGATAATGACATACGTATTGTGACCTCATGCGAAACTATTCAAGAAATCATACATTACTGTCAAAGAATCAAGCAGGTTCAAAAGGGAATACTCATGAGTAATTTAGTCATCCAAACAGTTGACAAAATGTTTACGGTCAACCAGAATACCGTAGAGTTATATCTCGACCTCATTCAAGATTTTCCCACCGTCCCGAGTCGAGACATACTCCACGGGGCAACCTGTATTCTCAATGGGAATCTTGATATGATCACATATGACAAGCACTTGTTGCAACTTGGAAGGATACGTGCTCAAAAACCTGAATCGTTTATAAAACATTAACCATACATATGAATATCAAATCAATCCATGCATATGAAATCATCAGTTCTGGGGGAACTCCTTCACTTGAAGTAAAAGTAGAGCTTAACAGTGGAACTGTTGGTATCGCATCAGTACCGTACGGTGCCTCTGCAGGATCGTTTGAGGCTTATGTCCTATTCGATGGAGACAAAGCTCGATACAAAGGAAAGGGCATGTTCAAAGCCGTCGCAAATATCAATGAAAAAATCGCGCCAGAGCTTGTGGGGCAAGATGCTGATGATCAAAGATCTATCGATGGGAAAATGTCCATACTCGATGGAACTGAGAATAAGTCGAATTTGGGGGGAAACGCAATCCTTGGAGCGTCACTTGCCGTTGCACATGCGACTGCAAACGAACATAAACTCCCACTTTACCAATGGATTCGAAAAAGCTTTGACTTGAAAATTACGGATTTCCGACTTCCCAATCCCATGATTGTCTCGATTGAAGGCGGTAAACATGCGGACAATTCGACAGATCTTCAAGAATACCTCCTATCCCCGATTGGCAATATTTCGGTTCGTGAAAATATCCGCATGGGAATCGAAACATATTTTAATCTCAAAGAAATTCTCGCAGAAAATAACTACTCGACAAATGTCGGCAATGAAGGAGCCTTTGCACCAGATGGTATTGTAAATAATGAAAAACCTTTGCAAATGATGTTTGAGGCCATAACGAGAACTGGACTTACTCCAGGAAAAGATATCGGACTTTCGATCGACGCCGCTGCAAATGAATTTTTCAAAAATGATATGTATCATCTCAATGTCGAAAACCGCCAAGTGTCTGCACCAGAACTTATGACATATTTTGAAACATGGCTTCAAAAATATCCAATTCTGACGGTTGAAGATATGCTTGCAGAAGATGCATGGGCTGATTGGACTATTTTCAACACCATTACTCAAAAATATGGCATCTCAAACATCGGAGATGACCTCACAGTTACCAATACAAAAAGGCTTCAGAAAGCCATAGACGCAAAAGCAATCACAGCAATATTGATCAAGCTCAATCAAATTGGAACGCTCACCGAGACGGTCGACTGTTGCACTCTCGCACGCGAACACGGCATGATGACTGTTCCTTCTCATCGTGGCGGTGGAGAAACCAATGATACTTCGATGGTCGATCTTGCAGTCGCACTCAACTCCGGGTTTATCAAAGTTGGACCAACGCGAGGAGAACGAGTATCCAAATACAATCGTCTGCTGGAAATCGAGCGAGAGCTTGGCGACAAAGCAAAACCCATGGGAAATGCATTTAATCAAATTTTTTAGAGCCTATTTGAAAAGTGAGCTCAATCATAAAAATCAGTTTTCATTATAGGCTCTTATGAAGCTGTTATTACAGTTTTCACACAGCTTCCTAATTTCTCTTGCAACTGGAGGTCTGAACCAAGTACAATAACATCATGGCAAACATTGCTTCGTTTTCGTTTGATCCAATCACTACCACCACACAAGAGGGACAAATCTTCACAACAGATATTCTTATGTATTCTGGATCGGAGCCTGTCATATCGTCGGATGTCATGATATCGTACAACCCCGAAGTTCTCACCCCAATCACCGATGGGGCTTCTGACATACAACCTGGGGACTTTTTCCAGATTACCGATGCCAAAATTCTTTCACCGGGGAAAATGTACATCTACGCCATCAACCAGTCACCATCACAGTCAGGAGTTGCAAATGGCAAACTTGCTACCATAAGTTTCCGAGCAAGAAAAGCTGGATCGACCGAGCTTCGATTTGACTGTATTCCGTTCCAGAAACAAACCTCCCAGATCATCACAAATGACCCAGATCTAACTAATATCATAAACTGCACGACCACTCGTGCGCATTCTTCCACTGTACTGATTGAGGCTGGAAACAATGTGCTTGGAGCATCGACTCAAAAACCATATCAAACCTGGTATGTTGGTCTTGCCATTCTATTTGCTATCTTTGCCGGAGTAATCTATTTTCGATATAAACGACTTTCTCAACACCTAAAAACATCTTAAGGTCATTATGCAAATAGCAACAGTCCAAAAGAAAAAAATATCAAACAAACAGTTAAAGACTGTGGGACTGTTTGTTGGCATTGGCGTGTTGATTGCAGCCTCGATCGGAATATTTTTTATGATTCAGGGAAATCCAACAGAAGCTAGTGAGGAAGCGCCTCAAAATGTGAGTATTCAAACAATTGACCCAAACAATGCAAGAGTGTCTTGGGAAACCGGAAAAGACACCATTGCAGTCGTTGAATACGGAACTACCGCAGATGCTACTTCATTTAGTGAATTCGCTTTCTCTGAAGTTGAAACAACCAGTCATGATGTAAACCTTTCCTCTCTAGAACCAAATACAACGTATTTTTTCCAAATCCGCGTAGGATCTGAAGTATATGACAATGGTGGTAGCTATTGGACCCTCACTACTCCTCCCGAAGAAGAAATTGACGTGTCTATTTCACCAGATCCATCTGTATCGACTAGCCCATCGCCAGAATCCTCCATCACCCCAACTGCCACAATTTCAGCCACCCCAACTGCCACAATTTCAGCGACGATCGTCCCTACTCCGAGCATTGTAGCATCTCCATCAGCAGTATTGACACCAACAATCTCAGGTTCACCAACACCAATCTCCACAATATCGGCGACATTGACCCCACAACCAGGCGTTACGAGCGCCGTATGTACCTCAGACAACTGCACAACAATACTCCAATCACTTGGAACATCGTGTACAACCCAAGATTATGTGCGATGTTTACTCGGAGCAAATGTGACAACCACTCCAGCTGCTACAAATACACCAACACCGACGCCTCTTTCTTCAGCTCTCAAAAGCCAGTGCAAGATAGATTACCTACAATCAAACTCATTTAGTTCTTGGACATGGGATGATTTGGCAACAAAGGAAGAAGAATGCAGCACGACGTTTTCTAGATATTTCCTTCAGTGCAAAGGTACAAGTTGGGATTCAACTGATCCCGCACCCTGGTACTGCAACGAGACTCTGACATCAAGCTCCATGGACTTGCCATGTGGAACGGCTCCAACTCCAGTACCGGGTCAATCGGTATTTTGTCGTGTGCGAGCAGAAGCCGATGTTGGTGGGAGTGTCAATGCTACGGAGTGGACATATGGATCTACAGAAAGACCAAAAATTTCAGGTGACGATGCAAACTGTGGTATAGATTATGTTCAAGGGAACACCTGCTACTCATGGATCTGGGATTATGATTATCAAAAAGATCCTCGTTGTGCAGACAAATTTGACCACTATTTCCTCCAATGTACCGATGATGGAATCTTCAATAGTAGCTCAACATGGTACTGCAACATTACAAGCGAAGATCATTATCTTGATCTTCCTTGCTACAACGCTGTGGTGCCGGGAGATGGCATGCCTATAACCTGTCGTGTACGGGCAGAAGATGGATATGGAGTAGATACTCACGTAACGTCTTGGTCCAGTGGAACAAGTATCTGTCCAACTTCAACCCCAACTCCAACGCCGTCTCCAACTAATACTCCAACCAATACTCCGACTTTAACTCCGGTGCCATAATTCACATTAGAATTATGCAACTGCTCCATATGTCTGAATTACTATTGAGGCTTTCTGAGTAGCTTTTCCCATCGCAGATGAAATATCTTGATCATGGTAGTACTCAACAAGAAATGTTGCAAGATATGCGTCACCTGCCCCTGTCGTATCCACGACCGATACTTTTTCAGCGGGATAAACATACTTTTTCCCGTGGGGAAAAACCGCACTACCCCTTTCTCCGAGTAGTGCAATCCCTATTTTTTTCTCTTTGTTTATGAATGATTGGAACGTATTGAGACGAGTGTCTACTTTTTCATCAATACTCAGTGCAAAAATATCAAAACTGTTTTTGTACTCTTTTAGAATCTCTTGATTCCCTCCATATTCTGAAAGGTCAGTGAAATCTCCAACCTTGAGCGTATTTGACAGATGCAACTTCGCAAAATCATTAAACATCGAACGAAGTTCGGGCAGATGTACGGCGACTGCGATATCTTGTGTTTGGAGGTATTGTTTTTGCGCTGATGTTAATCTGAACTTTTCAAGCACTCCAAGATTCCACGTCCCATACTGTGGTCGAGCATATTCATCAAGGGTGATTTTGACCGAATCAGTTTTGCCATGAATAATCTCAAGACCTTCAATGCTAATATAACTCAAGTCCAAAAACTCTATTAGCTCTTTTCCGTTTATATCGTCACCAATTGCCGAAACAACGCTTGAAATCGCTCCCAATCTTTGCGCATGATATGCACTATTTAGGGCCATACCGCCGGGAAAATGTTTTCCGATATTTGGATATATGTCTAAACCTATATCGCCGATTGCTGAATATGTTGGTTTTGTCATACTATCACCGCCTCATTATAAGTAACAGTTCACAGTCTTTGACAAAACTATATCATAAGCGATCAATGTCATTCTGATCCGCCAGTTGGCAGAGAAGAATCCAGTTATCAGATATTGTTGTGAATGGATCCTTCGGTCTCCGCCAGCTGGCGGATCTCTCAGGATGACAATTATTGTGTCAAGGAGAGTGAACTCTTATCATTATAATACATGCTTGACACCTACAATATGATGTAATAGACTTACATCATATGACATCAGATCTTCAGCAAATTAAACAAGATACACGATATAGTCAACGGACTCAAATCTCGCTCTCTCCTTCTATGCGTGAATACATAGATAAACAACGTCGCTCTACTGATGAAAGCTTGTCGGAATATATTCGAAATGCCATAACTATCCGTGTTGAGAATGAGAGCATTAGTGATGAAAAAAGGATAGAGGCTGCAAAAAAGTTTTTTGGTGCAGGTAAAAACACAAATAATCCAAACTGGAATACTCCTGAAAAAATCCGTAATTGGCAACGTATATTACGCAAAGATAAACCATGATGTATTTACTCGATAGCAATATTCTCATTTATGGATTCAAGGGAATAGAGCCCTACAAGTCATTGGGAGTTGATCTATTGTCTCAAAAGCAACTCGCCCTATCGATTCTTACCGTAGCAGAATTTTTAGCAGGAGCAACAAAACAAGAAAAAGCTATGCTTGATGATTTACTATCAACTGCAACATTGTATACTATTGATTATACTATCGCCAGAACTGCTGCATACTATAGAGAGATGTATGCAAGAAAGCACAAGCGAGTATTTCTCATTGACTGCCTTATTGCAGCTACTGCAAAAGTGCACAATCTTACCTTAGTAACAAATAATGCCAAGGATTTCCCTATGAAAGATATTTACATTCTTGATCCGAGAAAATCTTAATACGATATAATAAATACATGCCACACCTAATACTCGTCCGTCATGGAATATCAGAATGGAATAAACTTGGCCTTTGGACGGGCTGGAAAGATCCAGAGCTCGCCCCGGAAGGATTTGAAGATGCAAAAAGAGCAGGCACATCTTTGAAAGACATACGCATAGATATTGCTTTTACTGCCGATCTCAAACGCACTATTTCCACTCTAGAAACTATCAAAAAAGAGATTGAAAATACTGAGCTTGAAACTATCATCGACAAAGCTCTTCGCGAACGAAACTATGGATATCTTGCAGGTCAAAACAAGTGGAAACTCAAAGAACAGTATGGAGATGAGCAGTTTATGAAATGGCGACGAGGATGGGATGAACCAATCCCAAATGGTGAATCTTTGAAAGATGTGTACGATCGCGTGATTCCCTACTACAAAAACATCATTCTACCTGAGCTACATGATGAGCGGAATGTATTGGTGGTCGCAAGTGGAAATAGTCTCCGAGCGCTGGTCAAGTATTTGGAGAGTATCTCTGATGACGATATAGCAAAACTTGAGATTGGGCTTGGCGAAGTGTATGTGTATGAACTTTCTGCGAAAGGTGAAATCATTTCAAAAGAGATCAGAGCAGAGAATGCCGAGAAGGGGAAGGTGTGATGAGGATGAAAGATGTTTTATGTATTAAATAAGTAATATCCTTAAGATACTTATTGACTTCATTTTTTATACTCCTATAATGGCGGTACTATAAGTTCACTTACTTATTTATGCCAAATTCACCAGAAGGAATTCACGGAACAACCGTTACGGTTGGCGCTCAATGGGGCGATGAGGGAAAAGGTGCTGTTGTAGAAAGATTAACCAGACGTGCGTCTGCAAAGAATGTAATACGATTTTCAGGAGCTGATAACGCTGGACATACTGTGTATAACGAATTTGGGAAAACAGTGCTACATCTCATTCCTTCAGGAATATTTACTGCTCGGGCTATTCTAACTGGTGGAGTGCTAATAAACCCTGAAAGAATCATGTCTGAAATGGAAGAGCTGAATGAAAAAGGTGTCGATATTTCACCTGACAATCTACTTCTTTCAGAACACGCACATATGATTATGCCATGGCATGTTTCTCGTGACAAACTTAAAGAGGCAGCACGGGGCGAAGGAAAAATTGGCACGACCGGAAGAGGTGTGGGACCGGCAGCAGCTGATCGAACCGCAAGAGAAGGTCTTCGACTGGGAGATTTATTACTACCAGAGTCTGACCTTGAGGCAAAACTCATGAAAGAACTTACATTTCAAACTGCCCTTACTGAAATGATGCAACTTCAAGCAACTTTTACTCGAGGTGACTTTGACGAAATGTCATATTATGCCCAAATGCAACTTATGCAAAAAGCCTTAGATAGATATGATTCTGCCAAAATTTGGAATATGCTCATTCGCTCAAAAGAAACTTTGGGACCAATGATAGCCAACCCACTTCCTGTCATTTGGAAAGACCACGACGATGGAGAGACTTCGATTGGAGAAGGCGCTCAGGGTGGTTTGATCGGATCAGTTGGAGGAACATATCCGTATGTTACTTCTACAAATCCTGGTTTACTAGGATTTTGCGAGTCAACCATGATCCCGCCACATGAGGTTCGCGATACTATCGCTGTTGCAAAAGCTTACATGACCAGAGTTGGCGAAGGACCTATGCCAACCGAAATGACTGACTCAGAAGCAGAAGAGCTCCGACAGCTTGGAGGAGAGTTTGGGGCAACAACAGGAAGACCGAGGCGTTGTGGTTGGTTTGATGGCCCCGCAACTCGTCATGGCGCTCATAGAGTGTGTGGAGCCAGGCGGCTTGCAATTTCAAAACTAGATATCTTGGACTACATGGATGAGATCAGAGTATGTGATGGATATATTATTGGAGGAAAACTCTATAACGAACTGCAAAATCCAAGTGCTGATCAACTGGGACATGATGTCGTAACGCCACATTATCGTATCCTGAAAGGGTGGCAAGAGTCAACGACTGGAGCCAGAAGCTTTACCGATCTCCCGGAAAATGCCCAAAAGTATGTACTTGCTTTGAAGGACGCAACCGGAATGCCTGTTGATTTTGTATCGGTTGGACCAGAAAGCGAAGCTATGTTTGAGCTTTAAAATTTTGTCCCGACAGAGAAAACTATCTTGATTTTAGTCAGAACTGATGGGTGTCAAAGCTTGAAATCACATACGCGGCTCTAGTTTCGTTGTATCATATTCTTATGAGGACATTCCTTCTATCGGCAATTACTTTGATACTAGTTTTCTTGGGCGCGATTCTCATGTTTATCCGTGGGAATTCTTTCATTACTCCCTCACAAATAGATCCACTTTCCCCTACTCCACTTCCAACACCCGTGGTCATAGAAATGAGATACTCCGACACTCCTGCACGCGTAAAACCGAGCATATCTCTCGAATGTCCTCAAGGGGCTTGGATAAACTGCATGCCGGGACCTAATTCGCCCGATAAACGGTGCGATAAAGATTACCTTGACTGGGCAGAGATCAACTGTCCTGGCTTTATGGGAGCGGCGTATTAAATAGTCTCCTAAGTATCTTGACAGTGTTATTCTGTAATCTACATATATTTAAAACTCTTCCAGTAAAATGAATGTATTGAAATACTACTAATCCATAAATAGAATTTACTATTTTTATGACTGATCAAGGCTTTGATATTGCTCAAAATATTCCCGAAATTGAAATATTTCGGTCTCCTCTGATTCGATCTTTTACACATGGTGCAACACAACAATTAGTCGATGCACATATAATTGAAAAAAATGAAGAATCTCCAGATGTAAATTCAACTACCATTGAAACGGATCCGAATCTTGTAAAGTTTCTCCTTGATGAGCATCCAACTCTTCTATTCACACCAAACAGTGTATTCGAAGGAATCCTTTATACTCCTAATGAAGATACAACGAGATTTGGAACAGAAATATTGGAACTTTTTGCAAAAACGCTCTATAGAAATGGCGCGAGCATTGAAGAAGTCCATGAAAGATTAAATCAAATAATTGCTGATAAATTTCCTTCAGAGATCCAAGATTATTTTAATAAAACCCTCGGTATCTATGAACCCATTTCAAAACTCAATAGTACTTGAAAGCAGGGCTCTTGAATAATTAAAATGGACAGTACACTAGGAGGTGAACTGTCCA
>PFSC01000029.1 GCA_002788865.1 Candidatus Roizmanbacteria bacterium CG_4_9_14_0_2_um_filter_39_13 | reverse complement strand
GGAATGGGGCTTTTTTCTTATCCTGTCCTCATGGCGGCAGATATATTACTTTTCAAGCCAGACATTATCCCTGTTGGAGAAGATCAATCACAACATGTAGAAATTGCTTGTGAAATCGCACGAACTTTCAATAATAGATATGGAGATATTCTCAAAATCCCAGAACTTTCTGTTCAAAAAAATGTAGCACGTGTCCCGGGTATCTACGGAGACCGAAAAATGAGCAAATCACTCGGAAATGATATCCCCATTTTTGGAACCGAACAAGAAATCAAGAAACAAATCATGTCCATAAAAACCGACCCTGCTCGTGTTCATCCGACCGATCCGGGAAATCCAGACAAGAATCTCGCTTTCACATACTTTGATCTTTTGAGTTATGAAGCAAGCAAACTAGAGGAGATGAAAGAAAAATATCGAAAAGGAAAGATAGGAGATGTAGAGATAAAATCTACGTTCTTGAACTTTTTCCTCGAATACTTCGCGGACTTTCGTACTAAAAAGATTGAACTTCTAAAAGACAAAGAGCGAATTCATGAAATCCGAATTCAAGGAGCTCAGAAAGCAAATGCGATAACAAAACCTATTCTTGATCAAATAAGAAGGGCTATTGGACTTATTTAAAGCGACTACAGTGTGCGCAACAACACGAACCCTTACTCTCTTGTAATTTATTCATAATAGTTTTAGAATATGATCATGTTGACAAAAGATGACAAGAAATTCATTGTCGATTCTGTAGGAGAGGCAATTACCGATAACAATGACATTCTTGTCAAAGAAATACTTGCTTTGTTTGAAGTGACAAATTTCAGAATTGATGAAATTAACACCAATCTCAGTGAAGTCATTGCAAAAGTGAATGAAAACCTTGGTAAGCGAATAGATTCTGTGAATGAAAACCTTGGTAATAGGATTAGCGAGACA
This sequence comes from Candidatus Roizmanbacteria bacterium CG_4_9_14_0_2_um_filter_39_13, assembly GCA_002788865.1. Taxonomy (GTDB): domain Bacteria; phylum Patescibacteriota; class Microgenomatia; order UBA1406; family GWC2-37-13; genus UBA1450. Next base: position 10,358 of record PFSC01000029.1, on the reverse strand, counting down.
AACGAAAAGATTAACAAAGTGAATGAAAACCTTGCTGAAAAGATAGATCAAGTTTTAGACAAACTGAAAGACGATGATATATCAATCAAGGATTATGAAAAAAGAATAGAAAAACTTGAAGAGCAGGTTTTTCCAGTTGTTACTTGATTTTGAAAAGTTATGGTTTATACTGTAACAAATATGAGGATTCAGCGTATTGTAAATTTCAAAACTACTACTCTGAAATAAGGAGGGATGTTTTCTATATGAATAGCAAAATAAAAAATCTATTGACTACTACAACCGCACGTGTTTTCGCGGTGTTTATGTAGTGGTAAAAAATTTGCAACTATCTAAACCTCGCGAAAGCGGGGTTTTTTATTAGTTTCAAATGAGAGGAGGTGAGGTATATGTGTGAGTTTTTACAGAATCCGGCTAACGCTAACTGGAAAGCTGAGGCAGTAGAGTCTGAAGTCATAGAGGTTCAAGTTGATCTGTTTGATCCATACAACCCTGTCTATCCACATATACATGGCGATCCTAAACCAGGCTATCCCATCTATATAGGAGATTAGGCTAGATAAGTTTGTCCACAAGGCGCGTGCACCGCTTATGTGGACATTTCAATCAATCATTAGTTTACAATTTAGTTATAATACCCTTATGAAAAATAAAGATTATTTACACAATCTCAGGCATTCCGCAGAGCATGTCCTTCACCAAGCAGTCAAGGAACTGTATCCGCAAATACATCTTGCGATGGGTCCCGCAACTGAGGATGGATTTTATTTTGACTTTGACAGTACGCCAGAAGGACAAGAACCAGTCATCATCACCGAAAAAGAATTCCCAAAAATTGAGAAGCATATGAGAAAGATCATAAGTAGAAATCTTCCTATTATCAAAGATGAAATTTCTATCGAAGAAGCGAAGAAATTGTTTAAAGATAACCCATACAAACTTGAATGGACCGAAGAAGCATCATCTCGAGGAGAAAAAATAACGATTTACTGGACAGGAAAACCAGATGAACCTGGATCTATGGTTGATCTGTGTGCTGGCCCACATGTTGCTTCCACTGGTGAAATAAAAGCATTTAAGCTTCTTTCGGTCGCTGGTGCATACTGGCGCGGAGATGAAAAGAACAAAATGCTTACACGAATATACGGCACTGCATTTGAATCGAAGGAAGAACTAGATCTTTTTTTACACCAACAAGAGGAAGCAAAAAAAAGAGATCATCGGAAATTGGGTCAAGAACTCAAACTGTTTTTTATCGATGAAGCTGTTGGAAAAGGACTCGTGATGTGGCTTCCCAATGGTACCATTGTCCGAGATGAGATCGAAAAACTAGTCAAAGAAAAAGAGAAAGGTTATGGTTATGTACGAGTTGCGACACCACATATTGCAAAAGAGGATTTGTATTTGCGCTCTGGACATCTTCCTTATTACAAGGATTCAATGTATCCAGGCATGAAAATGGATGATGCCGTCTACTTTCTGAAGGCTATGAACTGTCCTCATCATCACATGATTTACAAGCATACGAAACATAGTTATCGAGAACTTCCGCTGAGACTTGCTGAATACGGGACATGCTATCGAAATGAATTGTCTGGCACTCTTGCTGGACTTTTGAGAGTACGAGGCATGGCCATGAACGATGCACATATTTATCTCCGAAAAGATCAGATTAAAGAAGAGTTTAAAGCTGTCATTCGTTTGACTCAGGAATATTTCGAAATTTTTGGACTCAAGGACTACTGGTTTAGACTTTCCAAATGGGATCCAAAGAATAAGGAGAAGTATATTGATGAGCCTGAGAACTGGGATTATTCTCAACAAATGATTCGCGAAGTCCTCCAAGAGATGAAGGTAGAGTTTATTGAGGTGGACGATGAGGCTGCATTTTATGGTCCGAAAGTCGATGTACAGTTTAAATCGGTAATCGGGCGAGAAGAATCGATGTCAACAATTCAGCTTGATTTTGCCGCAAAAAAGAGATTTGATCTTGTCTACACAGATGAAAAGGGGAAAGAGAATAATGAAGTCTTTGTGATCCATCGCGCCCCACTTTCTGTACATGAACGTTTTATTGCATTCTTGATCGAGCACTATGCTGGAGCATTTCCATTGTGGCTGACTCCGGTGCAGGTGAAGATTATCCCTATCGCAGAGCGTCACAATGCATATGTACAGGAATTATCGGCAAAGCTATCCAAAGAGGCAATCCGAGTCGAAGTGGATGAACGAGCTGAATCGATGCAAAAAAAGATCAGAAATGCTCAACAGGAAAAAGTATTTTACATGATAATCGTGGGAGATCAGGAAATAGAAAATAAGACGATAAATGTAAGAACTCGTGATGGAGGAACAAGCGATATGAAAATTGAAGAATTCATTACAAGTACTCTTCATAAAATACACGCAAAAGATGTAGCCTAATATACGATTTACGAACTTCTAAACTATTCTATGATCATTTCACTTATCGGCATGTCGAGTGCGGGAAAAACACATTGGGCCAAACGTATTGAAAAGGAGGGATATGCGCGCTTTTCATGTGACGATTTGGTTGAAAAAATTCTGTATTCTGAGCTGGGCTCAAAAGGATACTCTGGCCTTTCTGATGTCGCAAAGTGGATGGGATATCCCTATGACGCACGCTACAAAGAAACAAGTCAAAAGTATCTCCAGGCAGAAGAATCTGCCATGAAAGAAATACTCGATACTATCGAACGTCGTCAATCCGATCCTGACGCAAATTTCGTAATAGATACTACAGGAAGTGTGATTTATCTCTCAAATTCCATATTGGCTCGATTGAAAAAACTCGGTGAAGTCGTTTATTTGGAAGTGTCTGAAAAGTACCAAAAAATTATGATATCTACGTTTATTCGAAACCCAAAACCGGTGATCTGGGGAGATCTTTTTTCAATTCAAAATAATGAAGATCCGTTTTATGCTCTGAAACAGAGTTATCCGAATCTTCTTGCATACCGATCAAAACGATATGAAGCTCTGGCAGATGTGATTTTTCGGTACGAAGAACACAAGTCTCAGACGATGCAAGCACGCGACTTTATCCATCAGGTTTCTTTTGCATGAAATACAAAACTACATCAAATCCATCAGTATCAATTTCTTTCAGAGATGCGCTTTTTCAGAGCCTTGGAAAAGATTCCTCTCTCATTGTGCCACGTTCATTTCCTCGCATTGACGCGCAAAATTTGAAGGGTACAACACTTTTTGATATTGGAGTTTCGGTTTTACTCCCATTTCTTGAGGATGATGTTCACAGGGACAGGCTTCGTGAACTACTATGTCGTTCCCTTTATTTCCCCATGCCTCTGAAAAAAATTGAAGATACGTATATCCTCGAGCTGTTTCATGGACCAACTTTTGCATTCAAAGATGTGGCAGCGCAATTTTTGGGGAACCTCATGGCGTATTTATTGAAAGATTCAGACAAACATATCACTATTGTGACTGCAACATCTGGAGATACTGGAGGAGCGGTCGCATCTGGATTTGCAGATAAAAAGAATATTCGAGTTGTCATTTTGTATCCAAAAAATGGCGTAAGCAAAGTCCAAAGAGAACAACTCACCCATGTCGCAGAAAATATTTACCCTATTGAAGTAGATGGTACATTTGATGAATGTCAAACATATGTGAAGAAGTTTTTTCGTGATGAGAGGCTCAGTCGTCTAAATTTGACATCTGCAAACTCGATAAATATAGGACGATTACTCCCTCAGATGGTGTACTACGCATATATTTGGTCTCTTTTGAACAATGAACGTATACGTTTTGTAGTCCCATCGGGAAATATGGGGAATATCACTGCAGGGCTGTATGCAAAGCGGATCGGAATCCCTATTGACAGTTTTCACATTGCCTGCAACGCAAATGACCCAGTGATACAGTATTTGGAAACAGGGGAGTATCAACCAAAAAAATCGATACAGACAATGTCATCTGCAATGGATATTGGTAACCCCAGCAACTTCGAACGAATTCTCCATCTGTACAATAATGATCGTCAAGCATTGAAGACTGCGGTGAGTGCGTCGTCTACCAATGATGAGGAAACTGTCAAGACTATCCAGAAGGTATATACAAAGCACAATTATCTCCTTGATCCGCACACAGCAGTAGCATGGTGCGCGAGCCAGAAGACGAAATCAAAAGATGTAGTGGATATCATCATCGCAACAGCATCACCCGCAAAGTTTGCTGAAGAGATATATGTAAGATGTGGAATTCGATCAGACGATATGCCAGTGATACTGTCGCCACATCTGAAGTACAAATATATGTCTATGTCAAATACGTACGATGGTATTGTGAAATGCATTGAGGAGAGTTTGTGTGTCAGAGTTCAGGGTCTTTGACAAAACTATACCAAAATATATCAAATATCAGTTGCTGTCATCCCCGACCTGATCGGGGATCCAGTTACTTTATCACTTCGTATAGGTCGTCCCACTTTGGATTATTTTTTTCTATCAACTCTAGTTTCCAAGCACGATTCGATTTTTTTAATTGTTTTTCTCTTCTAATTGCATCTTCTACTTCTGCATACTCTTCAAAATAAACGAGGAGTGATACATAATAATCTGCAGTAAATCCACTCACAACTTTTTCTTTATGTTGCCAAGTTCTTCGAACAAGATTCGATGTCATACCAATATATAATGTTCCATTTTTCTGACTAGCAAGAATATACACATAATAATACTTTTCCATGCATTTATTATATCCTGGATCCCCGCGGGAGCCTGCCCTCGACTCCGATCGGGGGCGAGGATGACAAACAGTATCAAAGAGCGCGTGAGCTCTTACGTTTGTGTTGATGGAAAGTCGGATTTTTAGTAACAGTTCACAAGTCTTGACACAGATGTCATTCCCGAGCGGAATGAAATGGAGCGCGGCAATCTAATTATTTAGAGATTGCTTCGTCGCTGTCACTCCTCCCTCCAGAGGCGGGCAGGCGCAATGACATACTATGATATAGTTTTGTCAAAGACTGTGAACTGTTACGATTTTTATTCAATCTTGCAAATAGTAACAGTAGCTATTATAATTACATCGCCCTGTTTAAGACAGACTTACTTCGGCAATGAAGTAATTTGTTTGCGCGGCACATTGATAAGTTTAGTTTTTGTTCAATTTGTATAATAAGCAACCGAATAGACGATTTTTTAACAACAGTTCAAAAGGTACAGGAAAATACTACCATTTGAATTTTAGAATTCAGGCAACGGAGTTGCGCGTCATTGATACAAAAGGTGAACTCCTTGGAGTAATGTCCAAAGACGAAGCACTGGAAAAGGCGCGAGCACAAGGTCTTGATCTTGTGCTGATAGCACAAAATGCAAAACCACCAGTTGCAAAAATAACTGATTTCAAAAAGTTTCTTTATCAGGAAGAAAAGAAACTCAAAGAAGCAAAAAAAGGTGCAAAGAAAAGCGATGTGAAGGATATTAAACTTTCACTTTTCGTAAGCGATCATGACAAAGAGCGATTTATCAAAAAAACAAAGGAGTTCCTCAAAGATGGACATCAGGTACGACTGAATTTGACCCTACGGGGAAGAGAAATTATCAAGAAACCTATGGCAATCGTTTTTTTAAACGATTTCATATCGAAACTTGATGAAGTAAACGTATCAAAAGAACCACGAGTAGAAGGAAGAGTTGTGCGGGCAGTTGTTTCAAGAAAAAAATGACATTAATGTCATCCTGATCCCGACTTGTCGGGAGAAGGATCCAAATGATTACACAGTAACATGATAAAAACAAAACAGAAAACACACAAAGGCGCATCAAAGAGATTTAAGATCACAGGTACTGGAAAAGTCGTGCATCGATCTCAAAAAATTCGACATCTCAAAGCAAATAAATCAAAGCGTAAACTTCGAGCACTCAAGAATGATAAACCAGTCGAAGGTAGAATGAAGACGAAGATTAAAAAATTACTCGGAAAGGCTTAATATGGTACGCGTAAAAGGAGGACCGGCAGGAAGAAATAAACATAAGAAAGTTTTGAAACTTGCAAAAGGATATTGGATGTCCCGAAGCACACAGTTTAAAAAGGCACAAGAAGCAGTACTTCATGCGGGTGAATATGCGTTTGCAGGAAGAAAACATCGAAAACGAGATATGAGAAGTCTTTGGATCACGCGCATCAGTGCAGCCCTCAAAGAAAATGGCATGAAGTATAGTATTTTTGTTCACAAACTCAGAGAAAGAAAATTTGAGATTGACCGAAAAGTGCTCGCTCATTTGGCCTTGGACTTTCCAAAGGTATTCGACACGCTGGCACAAGAGATAAAAAAATAATATACTCTTTCATAATGACTGAGAATAAAGAACTACAAACATTTCAAGCTGAGCTTTCACATACTTCTTCGTTTGAGCAACTACTCGCACTTGAGTCAAAATATGTAGGAAAAAATGGGGTCTTGAACGCGCGTCTAAAAGATATGAAGGGTCTTGATCCTGAAAAGAGAAAGATCTTGGGGCAAGAAGTAAATACACTCAAAAATCAAATCATATCTCTTTTGGAAGAGGCAAAAAAGAAGATTTTATCCCAAAACACTACCGACGAAGACATTGACGTCACTATTCCAGGAAAAAACTACGAAGCAGGAAGTCTCCATCTCGTAAGCTACGCAATCGAAGAAATCAGCAAAATATTTGAGAAAATTGGTTTTATTCGCATGTCATATCCTGAGATCGAATGGGAATGGTTTTCGTTTGATGCACTCAATATGCCATCTGACCACCCAGCTCGAGATGACTTTGAAACATTTTTTATTGACAATCCAGCACACGAAAAATTTGGCAAGATGGTCATGACTCCACACACATCTTCTGGTCAACCTCGTGAAATGATGCGACTCGGAGAGCCTCCAATTAGAATGATAAATATCGCAAAGACATATCGGCCAAACTGGGATGCATCACATGTGCCTATGTTTCATCAGTTTGAAGGACTTTGTATAGATAAGAAAATAAATATCACCCATCTCAAGGGAACCATTGATTATTTTGCAAAGGAATTTTTTGGGGAAGATCGTGAAATTCGTTTGAGACCATTTCATTTCCAGTTTACCGAACCATCGTTTGAGGTAGATATCACCTGTGATATTTGCAATGGGACAGGATATATAGAAATGTCAAATGTCAAAACACAAATGTCAAAAGGAATAACCAACGTCAAAAGTCAAACGTCTAAGTGCCGTCTATGCAAACAAGGCTGGCTTGAACTTGGAGGGACTGGTATGGTACATCCAAATGTTTTGAAAGCTGGCGGTATTGATCCAGAAAAGTACACAGGATGGGCATTTGGATTTGGCGTAGAGCGCGTGATGATGATGAAACCTGGCGTTGGTCTCAATAATATGAGGTCATTGTATGACGGAGATATACGAGTTTTGGAACAATTTTGACATGAATATAAAAATAACATACGACTGGCTTTTGGAGTATCTAGATACGGATGCTGATCCATATGAGCTTCAAAAATATCTTTCTCTTTGTGGACCTTCTATTGAGACTGTTGAAAAAGTAGGAGAGGATTATGTTTTTGATATTGAAATCACGACAAATCGTATTGATATGGCAAGCGTGTTTGGCGTTGCACAAGAGGCGCAAGCAATACTTCCCATGTTTGGGAAAAGGGCAAAACTGAAGAAAAATCCTCTCAATATCTACTCATTTGAGACTTTGAATGCAGAACCTACAAAGTCGCACAAAATTTCGGTACAAATAGAAGATCATGATCTTGTGCCAAGATTTACTGCGATAGTTTTGGACAATGTACTCATTACAAAATCACCAGAAAAAATATCACGTAGACTTCAACTTTCTGGCATAAAATCAATAAACAACGTCGTCGATATCTCAAACTATCTCATGCTTTCCCTTGGTCAACCTGTGCATATGTTTGATTATGATCAGATTCAAGGTGGCGTGATGAAAGTGAGAAGAAGTATAAAAGGAGAAAAACTGACAACACTTGATGCAAAAGAATTGACATTACCAGGAGATGACATCGTAATAGAAGATGGCTCAGGAAAACTTATTGATCTGTGCGGAATCATGGGAGGAGAAAACTCTTCGATAACAAGCGACACAACGCGAATTGTCTTTTTTGTGCAAACATATGACAAAAAATCTATCAGAAAAACGTCTATGCAAACAGGCCAAAGGACTCTTGCAGCAACATATTTTGAAAAAGGACTTGACCCAGAACGGGTCGAGTCGACATTTGTATACGGAATGGAACTTCTTCAAGAGATGACGCAAGGTGTGACCTGCTCGGAACTCACAGATATATATCCTCACAAAAAACAGGAAACACATGTGAAAGCGTATCTCAAAGATATTCAGAGAGTAATTGGGGTCGCAATCGAAGAAGATACGATTATTTCAATTCTTTCCAATCTTGATTTTCACGTAGTTCGCCACGAAGACAATGAACTCGCATATCCTGATGGTGTGTCATTTGATGTGACTGTCCCGACATATAGAGTTGATGACGTATCTATCCAGGAGGATATCATCGAAGAGGTCGCACGTGTGTACGGCTATCACAATCTTCCAAATAATATTTCCCCCCTTGCCTATATCAAGCAGCCAAAAGATATCGAAACCCTTCATACCGCACAGTACAAAATCAAGTATTTTCTCAAGCACCTCGGCCTTCACGAATTTTTGAACTACTCAATGGTCTCTGGAGAATTACTTACAAAGCTTGATTATGATCTTTCGGATCATCTAAAAATAGCAAATACCATATCTTCGGAGATCGAGTATATGCGACTATCACTTCTTCCCTCTCTCATAAAGAATATGAAGGACAACTTTGGGAGAAAAGATGTGCTCAAACTATTTGAAATTGCAAAGGTATATGAGAAGAGAGATGGGGATCTTCCAAAGGAATCGTATAGACTCGCGATAGCGATAAATACAGACTTTGATGATCTGAAAGGTATTGTCTCTGCCCTTCTGCGCGAACTAAATATTGATTGCATTGCAATAGAACCAGCCACCCACAAGCTTATGGCCAATGCTGCATCCATCCGATTTGAGAAGAAAATAATTGGCATGTATGGAAAACTCCACCAGAAATTCGGACATAGTATCGGACTAACTGAAAATATATATATTGCTGAAATTGAGTTTGAACCACTGATGAACAATTTCTCATTCATGCACAACTTTCTCGAACCTGCTCAATATGCGGTCGTGAAACTTGATCTCACAGTGAAAAAAACAATGTCTTTTCAAAAAATGGTACAGGTTGTTCACGCCACATCGTCGCTTCTTCGAAGCGTTGAGTATGTGGGTACGTATGAAGACAATATCACGCTACGATTCTTTTTCTCATCTCCAGAGAAAAATATTACTGAGGACGTAGCCAAACAAGAGCTTGAACAAATCACCAAGGCTCTCTAACTTCATGATACAATTTCCTTGATGAGAAACAGTGTAGACACAATCTTATTTGATCTTGATGGATGTATCGTTGATACCCTTCCGATGTGGCTCAAGAGCTTTCAGCAAACATTCAAAAAGTTTCATATCTCAATCACAGATGCAGAACTTCTCAAAATTGGTTTTCATAGAATCTATGATCATAAGCTACATATTCAAAGTAGGGAAGAGTTTATCAATGAAGTATACGGTTTTTATACTAAAAATTTTCTAGACTCACCACTACATCAAAACGCATTGAGTACTTTGAAAAAACTAAAACGTAATAATTTCAAAACAGCTCTAGTCACATCTTCTCGAAGATCGGTTGTAGATATATTTCTTGAAAAACAAAGAGTAGCTCAGTATTTTGACTACACGCTCGCATGGGAGGATACCAAGGCAAATAAACCTGACCCAGAACCGCTTCTAAAGGCAATACAACTTTTGAAATCAGATCCCGAACGCTCGATCATGATAGGGGACAGCGATACTGATATTTCGGCAGCACGGGCTGCTCACGTCACAAGTATCTGGTATCATCCTCCGCAAAATACTGTGTTTTATAATGAAGATACATTCACAGTTCACAATCCAGATTTTACTATTCACGATTTTGAGGAATTATTTCCTATTATCAATCTATGAATATACCAACCCAACTTGTCCATTTCCTATCTACAGACAATCTTGAGCTTCCTGGGCTGTTGTATAAGCCACAAACTCCATCAAAAAAAATCGCGCTGTATCTGCATGGTTGTGGAAGTGCTTCAATATTTTATTCGAAAAAAACAGAGATATTTGCGCAAGAACTCATCTCAAAAAATATTGCATTTTTCCCCTTCAACAATCGTGGAGCACATTACATAAAAAAATTGAAGAAAATATTAC
>PFSC01000197.1 GCA_002788865.1 Candidatus Roizmanbacteria bacterium CG_4_9_14_0_2_um_filter_39_13 | reverse complement strand
AAAACGGGGATCAGGTCGGGGATGACACAAAATAATAATTGATATATTATGATACAGTTTTGTCAAAGAGTGTGAACTCTTACTATATGTACAAAACGCAGTCACATAGCTTGCCCCATTCGTAATTCGTAATTCGTAATTCGTAATTGAGATATATTATATGCTCATTCTCTCCTCACAACTTCCTTCACTTCCTGAAGAAGTTGAGAAAAGTCCTTCCCTTCGCGAGAAATGACCACTGGCCGACCTTTAAATGGAGTCAAATGAACCGTGATTTTAAACAGACGATCATTTTTTTCTCCCTCATAAATGATACGTGCCGATGCTATCGGTTCATTTCTCTGAATGTACTCAGTGATATATTTTGCAAAGTCATTAAATGTCACAACATGATGCTTCGACAGATGCTTTGTGGTAATCGATACATTTTTCTTTTTGTTGTCGATTCGCAAAAGATCAAGGATGTCGCGCGTAGTCACAATGCCCGTCGGATGCGATTCATGATCAACCAGTATGATGCTTCCAATGACTTTTGACAGAACCTGTTCTATCGCCTCAGAAACAGTATTTTTTTCATTGAGCGTAAGAACGGTAGTTTTAACATAATTTTTCACCGGAGTATCCTTGAACTGTGTCTGTTCTCCCCTAGTTCCTCGTCTTTGTTTATTTCCCGGGGCAATGATAAAAGGAATTAGGTCATAATGACTCAAAATACCTTTGAGGCGACCATTTTTATCTATAACAACTATTTTTGATGTTTTATATTCTTTGAATAATTGTTGCGCCTTAGATATCGAATCATCAAGTGTTACCGTGATAACTTTCCCTTTCTGTGTATGACTCATTTGGCCAATGGTGAGCTTTGCAACATCAAGATTTTGCATAAATGTAAGGATGCGTCGGGCCGAAGTGATGCCAAGAAATTGTTTGTCGGCATCAAATACCGGAAGATAATGTATTTTTGATTCATTCATGAGCTGAACAATTCGCGAAAGTGAATCTGTTGTATCAATGTGAGGTGGATGAAAAAGCGCATGTGCAACTTTGGTACTCGCATCAAATGCTGAAGATTTGATCAATGTGTAATAGGGATTGATCACTCCTAAAAATTTATCTTTTGCGTCGAAGACAAATGCTGCATCATGTGAGCTTGTAAGTTTTCCTAAAGCACTTGAAAGCGTGTCATTCGGAGACACCTTAATAATGCCTGTTTTTTTTAATATCTGGTCAATGTGTTTCATATTTGATCGTGTAACGTGAAACATGAAACGTTTTATTGAAAAATATTAATATACGTTTCGCGCTATACGTAATGCGTTATACATTTTAAAACAGCGTTGCACTACTAAATTCCCATTTACTAATATGTAACGTTGGAGCAAGGCTGATCATCTCTCCTTCAAAACTGGCAAGGGGAGTTAGTTTATTTTCAATTCCTACTACATTGTTTAATGCTTTTGGAATACTCTGATTGAATCGAAGGTTTTTTACCGGCCGGACAATTTTTCCATTTTCGATAAGAAATGTTGCATCCCGTGTCATACCCGTGACATTGAGCATTTTTGGATTTAATACGCGCACGTACCAAAGCCTCGTCACAAGCAGTCCTCGCTTCACATTTTTGATCATCGCGTCTCGCGTCATATCCCCTGCCGCTATATACATGTGGAGCGGAATGGGCCCCATGGTGTTTGGTGCGGGAAGCGCATGGCCAGTATTTTGATGATGATATTTCAATGCATGATATGAATCGTATGCGATATTTTGAAGAACACCATTTTTTATAAAAGTAATTGCTTTTTTTGGCTGTCCTTCAAAATCAAATGGCATCGGAAAAACATCCTTATGAAATGGGTCATCAATGATCGTGATATTTTTACCAAAAACTTGGCTCCCCATTTTGTCAGAAAGTGGACTTGCTCCTTCATGATAAATTCGTGCATTTGGCCCATACCATTGGAAAAATGCCATCATCTCAGATACCGCCTGTGGTTCCAGAATGACTTCGTATTCTCCCGGCTCAATATCCTGTGGATTTTTACTCTCCAGTGCTTTTTGTACCGCAGTTTCAGCCACTAATTCTGAATCTACTTCATCTGGAGTTCGTGCGACATCTGCGGCAAAACCACTTGAATCTTTTCCAAGGACAATAGTCGAAAGATTGCAGGATGATCCTGCGTGGTGCGCCCAGACGCCAAGAGAATTTGCGACTGCAATCTCTGAGACATCATTTGCATATGCGCCAGACGCGATCAGATTTTCTTTCATGGCTTTTTTGATCACGACATCTGCTCCGGCGGCCATCTCTTCTTCGGTCGCATGATGAATATCATCTGTCACTTTTATTATTTTTTGTGGCTTTGGTAATGAAACAAATCCGGGATCAGGTTCTTGAAGATTTGCAAGTTCGGTAGCACGAGCTATTACGTCTTTAAGAGATGCATCATCAAATGCATTCGTACTGGCGACACCAACCTGCCCGCCTGAATCGGAGTTTTGGCGGGTTTTTTTATTCAATAAAACAACTCTGGCTGAAATTCCCAGATTTTTCCATGCGACATTCTGATGAATTTGATTATTGGCAAAACGAGTTAATGCATTTCCAGATACCGAAAGTAATACTTCAGTTTGTTCAGCTTTTGAAAAAGAGAGTGCTTTTTCTGCTATTTGTTTTAATTTTTCTTCTCCGATCATATATGTTCTACAACTGGATCCCGCATCAAGTGCGGGATGACAATGAAATATCTACCACTTCACTACGCCAACTTTTACCTTCTTAAATCGTGCTGGACTTGCCCCGTGTCCGGTATACATCACTTGACCTGGTTGGCCTTTGCCACAGTTTGGCGTGCCCCACACGGTCCACTCATCACGGCCACATATGGCGTCACAACTGTTCCAAAATGCTGGAGTAATGCCCTGATAGGTAGGATTCTTGAGCATGCGACCACGTTTTCCATCCTTGATCTCCCATGCTATTTCGGTGCCAAATTGAAAGTTATATCGTTTATCATCGATGCTCCATGAACGATTCGTAGACATAAAAATACCGTATTTCGTGTCAGCGATCAACTCATCAAGTTTCCATCCTTTGCCTGTGCCCTCTTCGCCACCGGGTTCCAGATTTATGTTGGTCATGCGAATCATCGGCAACCTGCTCCAACTTGATGCTCGAACAGTTCCGTTTGATCTTTTGGTATATTGATTATTGATTTCATGAAGTTTTCTCACCGTATCTCGAGAAGTAATATAATCTTGAAATTTTCCTTCCTTCACTAAATAGGTTCGCTGTGCAGGCACCCCTTCATCATCGTATCCAAAGGTTCCCAATCCTCCCGGAATGGTCGCATCGGCTGTGAGATTTACAATATCCGATCCATATTGAAAATTGAATAATTTTTCTGTCGTTAAAAAACTGGTACCCGCATATGATGCTTCATATCCAAGTACGCGATCAAGTTCGACCGCATGACCACAACTTTCATGGATTTGAAGCGCAAGTTGATTTCCGTCAAGGATGATGTCAAATTCACCCGTTGGACACGTATCTGCGGTGAGTAGCTCAACTGCTTCTTGCGCATATTTTGGCGCATGTTTTTCAAGCTCAAGTTCACGAACTAATTCAAAACCTCGCGTCTGATTCTGCCCCCGAAATGAATTTGGGTATGATCGATTTTGAAGCTCTGGACCATCAACTGCGGTCGTGTCGGTTCCCGCTCCAGTCCAAACGATATCTTGATCAATTTTTGAACCGATGCTTGAGACAAAATATTTTCGTTCACGATTTGCTTGATATGAAGCCTGAGTAACCGCAATTTTATCACTTACTTTTTGCGCCTTGTCTGCCGCAAGAAGGATCTTGATTTTCTCGCTCATCGGCACTTTAAACGGATCTTCTTTTATGGGTGTTTTGTAGCTATCAACAATTGGCTCAAGTTCATCAAGTTGGACATTAGAAGTTTTGTGTGTAGCTGAAGCTTTGACAATTGCCAATGCTTTTTTGATTGTTTCATCAACCCCTTTTTCGCTCATGTCGTAGGAGGCGGCAAAACTCCAAACGCCATTCTTAAGAATGCGAACATTATACCCAAGTGATTGTGAAGATTCTAAAGCTTCGACAACTCCATCTTTTGTCGCTACGTCTTCAGACTCTTGCTCTACTATTCGTACATCTGCGTAACTCACTGAAGAAGGAATCTTGGAGAGAATATCTTGGGCAATTTTAAGCATGATGAGGATATTATAAAGGATGATCTCAGAATTTTCAGAACATTCTTTAGTAAGTTTTTCTAATCTGTCAATAATCCATGTGAAACTAGAATTTTTTGAATTTTAGGAAAAACAATTCCAGGATCGATTTTTCTATTGCCAAACTGATCGGACGCTTCAGGTCCAGGCAACAATAATGAATTCCAAACTTTTTGCCCACCCGGACTGAGTAATATATTCGGTCTCACTCTTGTTATTCCAGAGTCTAAAGTGTGCTGAAAAAGCACAGCTTGCATAAACTCTCCAAGTCCTTTTGCATAGGGATCAGATCCTTGATTATTATTTACAATAGCTTCAAGTCTTTGCGCTTCATCAATTGATCCCTTTTTTATTAGAGCTTGAACCTGTTCTCTCAATGATTTTTCATCATACCAGATTCTTTGGATGGCATTATTTACCTCCCTTTAACGGCTCCTCGGATCTGAGATCATATTGCATTGATGATCCAGGCTTTAATCCAAAGTCTACGCTCTTATAATCGGTATATAGAGATAGTCCATTACCATCTTTTAACACCACTGCACTTCTATAACCGACAAGTGAGAGTTTACCATACGGATGAAGTAAACCATTTCCTAAAGCATAGAGATTGACGCTAATTGGATTTACAATTTCTGCCTCCAGAACTACTCCGAGTTCTTCTCGATATGGAACGTCACTTCCAACTTTTGCACAAATATAAAGTTTTTCTCCAACCCCGCTTCTTGTACCGATTTGTATTGGATCCTCTTCGTTAAATACTCTTTCGACAACCGACTTGGGAGTTATTTTGGGAGTTGTAAATTCTGCAGAAGCCATAGGCATAGGCTCCATTGCTTCTTGTTGATCCATCGATACATTTTACCATATCACAGCGAGTTCAAGTTTTCCTCGCTTGCAGTTCCAATTACTATTACTAACCTCCGAGGTTAGTAATTAAAATCTAATGCGTCTTGACAAATCTAATGCAAGATAGTAAAGTTAATGCATGATATACACAGCCACCGTGACTTCACAAGGTCAGATAACCATCCCTGTCCAACTTAGACGAGAGCTTGATCTTGATCGGGCTACTCTTTCTATTACTAAAAATGGTGACAATTCTATTGCACTTAAAAAAACTCCAGACCTCCTCTCTCTTGCTGGGTCTTTGAGTAAGTATGCAAAAAATATTGATAAAGGTTTATCGGGAGATGAAATTATCAAAAAAGAGAAAGAGGCTATTGACAACGCACGTGCAGAGCACTATCGCAAAAAGCTAAAACGTCTCGGGAATACCCTCATTATTGTTTAATATGAAAGAAAAGTTTTATCTCGATACGAATCTTATTGTAAACTATTTCTGTAATAGGAACAAAAAACAATATGAACTTGCAAAGGAGTTGTTTACCAAAGCAAAACAAAAAAATATCGAATTGGTATTGTTATCGGAAATTGTTATTGAAGTTGAGTATTCGTTGAACAAACATTATGGATACAATAGAGAGCAAATTCAAATAGAATTGTTATCTCTTGCAAAATCACAATATATATACATTGACCATCGTGAAGCTGTTATTCAGGCTATAAATCTCTACTGCCTTACAACCATTGACCTCGTGGATTGCATTCTATATTCAAAAGCAAAAGCAGATAATGCGGAAGTTCTCTCCTTTGACACCGACTTCAAGAAACTCAAGAAAAAATCCCCTCTCTCTTAATTCTTCTCTTTTTCAGCCATATATTTCTTCCCATGTCCGATATTTTGGTTGACAGGTCGACCTTCTTTGCAAAATGGACAATCAACTTCATCGTACGCCATGGCTGGAAGTACGCCGAGTGCTTCAAACGGCGCCCCCATCATCTGGGAATTGACTTCATTTGGATTTCGATTTACCATCACACAGACGGCGAGAACATTGCCACCAACATTTCTCACTGTATCGACGACTTTCTTCACCGACCCACCTGTTGTAGTCAAGTCTTCAATCACCAGTACATTTTTTCCTACGACCAACTTGTCATAGTTTCGGGTAAAAACCTGATTCTTATTAGCATCCTTTTCTGTATATACTCCAAGTACCTCTTTTCCCTTCAATTGAGACAGATGATATGCAACCCAAGTGGAAAGAATGATCCCACCAAGTGCAGGTCCGACCACTACGTCAATATCCTTATCTTTGTATTTTTCTGCAAACATGGTCGCTACTTTTGAGACCTCTGCCGTATGTGGATACAGCGCATCTTTGTTGACATAAATCTCGCCATGTTTTCCTGATGTATAAACGAAATGATCATCGGTGATGACTGTGTTGAGATTCTTGAGGATTTGTATGATATCCATAAAAATTAAAGGAAATAATAATTATGCATCAAGTATATCATCAAATCGTATTGAACCATCTTCTCGTGATTTCTGTTGGAGTCTCTCACTAAAAGGTACCTCCCGCACTTCTTCTCTTCCATATGGCGAAGCATCCATATATTTCCTCGTTTCTTCTTCTTGAAAATTAAATCCTTGCAAAGACCTGTTCATTTGTTCAAAGATTGTAAGCACTCTCCTATCGCCCGATTCCAATCCTTCGTCAGATAATTGATACGTTTGAGACTTTCTATCCATCTGCTCCCTAATATCAGTTGATAAATATCTTACATCTCTCCTTTTTTGCAAATGCTCCATGGCCTCTTGAGATACATTTGTATAAGTTCTAACAGAAACTCCCTTCTTATAACTAAAATCAACAATGTCTACCTTTTTGCTTTTCCAATCAATAACACAAACCCTTTCTTCAATCTCCATTATCGGTCTGCTACTGCCCATTTTCAAATTTGTGGATTCAATATATATAGACTCTCCTTCAGCACCAGTACCCAAGCTTAGCATCACTCTATTTGAAAAATTTCCTGCGTTTATATATCCCACATGAAAGAGCAAACTATTTGCTGGATCTCTTAAAATAGATTGTTTTTTTCCTTTGAAATTCTGTGTAAGTTTCTTTGAGAGGCACGATTTGTTCAGTATCAAATAAAGTATCTAACATAAAATATTAGCATTCAAACTTGTAGTCTATTTCGTCAGCTATTGATGATCCTCATAAAACCACCAGCACAATCCCCAAAATACTCAAACCCATCCCGATCATCTGCTGAATGGTCAATGTCATGGTTATTTTTTAGATCTGGAATCGTATGTCGAAGTAGTTTCCAAAAGCTTCTTCACATCATCCACAAAGCCTCCTTGAGCTATAGCAACCACCTCATCTGCAACAGATTGTCTGTATATATGTGCAGTTTGATTGCGAGCATCTGCGTATTTAAACCAAACTTCCACATTGTCTATAAGCTGGAGTTTGTATCCTTCTCTCAATACATTTCTCACACCGTATGACTCAATGCCTTGATCATTGATAATACTACTCATCAGCTTCCAAGATAGTTCAAATGTATATTCAAATCTTTGAATGGTGGATTCTTTATGTGGCTCATCATTGGGAAACGTGAGAGCTTCTTGCATTTTGCCTGTTGCTCGCTCAAGTTGTGTGTATAATTCTGCCGTTTTCATTGCGATACTGGTAATGAAATAATGTCTTTTTTAGCAATTTTCTTGAATCGCTCATCAACACGAGAGAACTGGACCACATCTATAGTGTAGGGTAAATTTGATTCTTCAAAGTCGTTTTTAATAGCAAAATATGTTTGTGGAGACAATGCTTCGCCCTCAATCCCAATATCGATATCGCTTGATCGTCCCATATTTTTCCTTGCTACCGACCCAAATATAAACGCATTATGCCTTTTCTCATCTAAATATTTGCCTAGTATGTTGGTAATACAACTCATATCTACAGATGAAATCGATGTTTTTATCATAGATATATTCTACTATATTATCATCTATCCCCGATACCTATTTATCTCATCCCTCAACTTCTTCGCTTCATTTCTCGGTTCTTTGGCAAATATAATTCCACGACTTGAATTGATGATCATTCCTGCATTTTTTGAGTTTAATCCAGCCATTACAGTTTTTTCAACATCTCCTCCCTGTGCTCCAATCCCAGGAATAAGTAGGGTCATGTCGCCAACAATTTTTCTGACTTCGGCAAGCTCTTTTGGATACGTCGCACCAACAACAAGCATGCAGTTATTATTGTTGTTCCATGTTTTGACAATATTGGATGCCACGGTTTTGTAGAGCTTATCTACATCCCCCGCCCTTTGGGCACCCCCTTCTAAAGGGGGACATATTGAAAGGTCTTGAAACTCCCCACTTCCCGGATTGGAAGTCCGACAAAGAATAATGCATCCTTTATCTTTTTTATCAAGAAATGGCTGAAGCGCTTCTTTTCCCAAATAAGGATGAAGAGTTATTGCATCAGTTTGAAGATATTCATATGCATATTTAATATACCCTTCATTACTGCTCCCGATATCTCCTCGCTTCGCATCGAGAATAATTGGGATTTCAGGATAATATTTGACAAGATAATGACAGGTCATTTGAAGTTCTCGAATGCCTTCTGCACCACGAGCTTCGTAAAATGCGGAGTTTGGCTTGTACGCACAGACTACATCATGAGTCTGTTCTATGATCCACTTGTTGAATGCAAACTGAGGATAGTCTTTTTTCTGAAACGCTTTTGGAAGTTTGTCAAAACTGGAGTCCAGTCCGACACAAAGAAGTGAATTATTTTTGTCTATGATGTGGTCGAGCTTTTGTGTGAATGTCATGCTATTTTATTATAGTTTCATGCACTTTCTTTTTCAAATCTTTATCAAAGGTGAGAATATTGCCTTCATTGACTCTGCTCCAAGCAATAAGAAAACTATCAATGAAATGGTTGCCTTGGCGATATTCAGCCCAAGCACACTGGATGACGTTTTTATCTTCTATTTTTAGCCACTCGGCCGAAAGGATCCTTTCCATCCCATCGGCGATTTGTTCATGACTCTTTTTATAGACCGATTCCAAAACATAGCACACTTCAGCTACCACTACTGTTTTAATCCACAAGTTGCGATCTCCAAGCTCAGCTTCACGAAAATATGATACGGCCTGTTTTTGCTGTTTTTTGTTGTCGCCTACCAACAATCGAACAAGTATATTTGTATCAATTATTTCTTCCATGGGAATTTTCGTGGCCAATCGGTAACCATTTTTTTTCGAGCATTTCGCAAATCTTCATCAGAGGCAGTAATATCGGAAGCTAAAATGCTTACTGCAGACCAGAAATCCTTCCTCGGTTTAAAAAGAATACCTTCCTTAGTTTGTTCTACAGTGGCTTTGTGTGAAGCCGTAATACCATAATAATCCCGAATATCTTTTGGGATGGTCACTTGACCTTGACTAGTAATTGTTACCGTTTGCATATTATTTTATAAAATAAATAATGAATATTATATCTTTCATTATTTTACTATCAAAATAATGTATTGTCAACTCATTCCTCATATCGTAAGAGTTCAGGGTTCTTGACAGAAATATACCATACTATGTCATTGCGCCTGCCCGCCTCTGGAGGGAGGAGTGACAGCGACGAAACAATCTCTAAATAATTAGATTGCCGCGCTCCATTTCATTCCGCTCGGGAATGACACGCATGTCAAAGAGCGTGAACTGTTACCTCATATCAAATCTATTATCTCCCCAATATCATCTATCACATGATCTGGGTCGCTTTCAACTATGCGATCCCCATGGAAGCCATATGTCACGCCGATCGTCTTTGTGCCTGCATTCTTTCCTGCCAACACGTCGACTGGACTATCCCCTACCATGTGATCGCTTCCTTGGGAGAAACTCCAAAATAGTCAAGCGCCCTTTGTATCGACTCTGGATGGGGTTTGGGATACACAACATCATCGATCGTAACGATATAATCTAGGTATTGAAATAATCCTGATTGTTGAAGGGTTTCGATTGCGGTGTTTTTCTTCCTCGTTGTGACTGCGGCAATGTGGTAATTGCTCTTTTTTAATGATCGTAAGACTTTCAAAGTATTTGGAAATGGCACTGATAAATGAGGATTTTGTTTTTGAAAATCGTTGTGTGATTGTGCAAGTTGTGACACGTCGTCAATTGACGTCAATATCCGGTAGCACTCCTCAAGCGGTTTCCCCATGATGGTTCCAATATATTCTCTCTTTAGAGGTTTGTGATGCTTTTTAAGACTGTACTCAAATGCTTTATAGATATATTCAGTTGTATCAAGAAGAGTTCCATCAACGTCAAAAAGGATTGCTTTCATATAATAGTAGTCAGTATATAATATCGAGAAGTGAGTGCAATAGGTGGCCGAGCTGGAGGGATCCCGACAGCGCACAGTGGAGCCGAGTTTGACTCGGTGGAACGAGCACTGACGGGAGGATAAGCGAGGGCAGAATCTATTGCACGATGGATTCATTTAATATCCGCTCCGTCTCCTCAGCAATCTTTTTCACCGATGCATCCGAATAGAATGCAATATGTGGCGTAATGACGACATTTTCAAACTTCAACAGTGGATGGTCTTTGGAAAACGCTTTTTCCCCCTCAAGAACATCAAGTCCAACCCACCGAAACTTTCCAATATGTTCAATCAGTGCTTGCGTATCAACAAGTTCTCCTCGAGCAGTATTGATGAGCACAACGCCATCCCTCATGATCTTGATTATTGATTTATTGATCATTTGCTTTGTTGAGTCTAAAAGCGGTACGTGTAACGTAATAACATCTGATGTCTTTGCAAGATCCAGAAGTTCAACATATTCAAATCCCAGTTCTTTTCTGGCTTCTTCATTTTTGTATACGTCAAAAGCTACCACCTTCATGCCAAATGCATTGGCAAGTTTGATGACCTCCAGACCGATGCGGCCTGTGCCAATAACGCCAAGCATCTTCCCTTTCAATGCCATACCAAGATGACCTTTGAATGAAAATGTTCCTGATTGGATCTCTGGTTGTGTTGCAATAATATTTCTGGTGCCAGACAGAAGCAATGCAAAAACATGCTCTGCAATATTGGACGCACCATAATCAAGAATATTTTTTACTTCGATTCCGTTTGCTTTGCAGTATTGAAGGTCAATATGATCCATACCAACCGTTCGGGTGACAAGAAGTTTCAGATTGGTAAAAGGACGTAAGGTTGATTTATCAGCATTTGATCCCGTTTTAATAGAAATCGCGTCAATCTGTGAAAAATCTTCAGACGCATCGATTTTTTGAAGCGAATCGGAACGAGTGTCGCCTTTTAAATATTTATTTAATTCGGCGTCGACGTCAAAGTGGATGATGTGCATATGTATTATTCTGTTTTTAATGTATATAACTCCTGACCGTTTGCAAAGCTTTGATTTTTGATAAGAACTTTTCCTCGATCTATCGTAACGATATTAAAATATCCTTGCCCAGTGGACTCAAACATCGGTTTTAGCTGATCTGGAAACAAGAGAAACTGTGCGCTCATGCTCCCAACACTTGAATAAAGTATTCCATCTACCAATGTTTGTGATGATCGATGAATATGTCCAAAAAATACCCCTCTCACCTGCTCTTTGTGTGATGCCAATAGTTGATGAAATTCCGTCCCATTTGTAAGAAGCATATTCTCATCAAACCACGTACTATCAAGTGGTAAAGCTGGATAATGGATAAATAAGGTAACTTGTTTGCCCGTCTCAAGCTCTTTCTTGAGTACATCCATCTGTTCGAGAGATATAACCCCATGAGGATCTATTTCATTTGGACCGCGTCCATCTAATGTCATAAAATGATGATCTCCTACTGAGAATCTATAAGTATTGAGCTTTGAGGAAAGTACTTCAGCGTTATTTGAGGATAAATGATGTTTGATCTGCTCAGATCGATCATGATTTCCTGTTGTAAAGTAGAAAGGAATATGTATGTCTTTAATGGCTGACGCCATAAATTTGTAACCCTCTTCATAACAATTTGCAGTAACGTCCCCGGTATGAATGATGAACTCTGGTTTAAACGGAAGAGACTTTATTCCATTTAAGAAGTGCGAAAATGCTTTAAAGGTGTTTGCGTCATGTTGAATAAATTCTTGATTTGGTCCGAGATGCGTATCTGAAATATGAAGAAAGCGGATTGGAATCATTGTTTAAATATACTACAAACTAATCTTTATTCCACGGATAGTTCTCTACTTTACCGCTTGCAGTTCGGTGATATTTACCAAATTCTGTTATTTGCTTGAGCTTTTCTCCATCAATGACCGGACCTTCTGCGCACATGCGCCAACCGACAGGATCGACACTGCACGAACCACAAATACCAATTCCACATTTCATATATCGCTCTAGGGAGACTTCAAATGGAATATTATTTTGGTAACAAATATCGGCGACTTTCATCTCCATAATTTCTGGTCCGACCGTGTATGCTTTGGTGAATATCACCTTGTCATCCCCGACTCCGTTGGGGGATCCAGTCTGGATTCCCGCTTTCGCGAGAATGACATCGGAGAACACCTGAACATTAAACCCCTTGTATCCCTCTGATCCATCATCAGTTGATACATGTAAAATGGCACCCAGTTCTTTCATCCAATCAAGATACAATAATTCTTCTTTTGTACGAGCACCAAGAAAGACGTGAACATCAATCCCCTTCTCTCGCGCTTCTTTTGCCAGATTAAACAGTGATGCCATGCCGTATCCGCCAGCAATCAAAGCAATTGAACCAGCTTCTGGCAAAGAAAACGTTGAGCCAAATGGCCCACGAAATCCGACTAAATCCCCAACATTCATATTATGAAGTGCTTTTGAGGATTCTCCCACTGCTGCAACAGTTATCATAAACTCTCCTGGCACTCGTGATACCAACCCAAATGGTTTTTCATCATATCCGGGGATCCACGTCATCACAAACTGACCAGGTGCAAAATCCATTTCATATTCGAAAACAAACGTTTTTACTCGTTCGTTTTCAGTGATGATATTTTTGATTGGAAGAATAAGTGGTTTTTCAGTATTCATATTTAAATAATATTAAATGTCATTCCGGACTTGATCCGGAATTCAGTCTTTTTCTGGATCCTGAATCGAGTTCAGGATGACTTCAGAAAATATAATCAATTTTTATGCGCTACACCTCTCATCTCTTCAATAGAATTATACCCTTCCTTTTTCATAAACTCCTCAATCTCTGTGGTCACTTTTTTGAATATATCAATCCCTCGATAATAAATTCCCGATCCAATCCCAACCGCCGTAGCCCCAGCCATGATAAACTCGATTGCATCTTCTCCCGTATTGATTCCACCCGTTCCAATGATGGGGATTTTGACTGCTTTGTACAAATTGTATACGGCGCGGACACCAATGGGACGGATAGCTGGACCCGAGAGTCCGCCTACTTTATTTGTCAAAATGGGACGTTTGAGTTTGGTGTCTATATTTATTCCTGAAACCGTATTGATCGCAGTCAACCCATCTGCGCCAGCACTTTCGGCTGATTTGCCAATTTCGGTAATATCAGTCACATCTGCTGTTAGCTTTGCAAAAAGAGGTATATTCCCGACTACTTTTTTTACAGATGAAATGACATCGTAGGTCATTTTGACATCTGAAGCATACATTCTCCCCAGATCATCTGCTGTATTGGGACAAGATAAATTGAGCTCAATAATGGCAGGCTTGAGCACTGCCATTTTTTCAGCCACCATGACAAAATTGGAAATAGTATCGGCAAACATACTTCCAATAAAGGGAATTTTCAATATTTTGATTGACTTTTGAATCTTATCTTTTGACCCGTCAATGCCAGGGTTTGAAAGCCCAACCGCATTGTGTATTCCTTTTTCCCACGCATAAACAGTGGGATTGTGATGACCAAATCGTTCATTATGACCGATGGATTTTATTGTCACCGCACCTGCTCCATTTTCCTCAACAAATTTCAATGACGATGCGCTCACACCCATGATCCCAGACGCGAGAATAGTAGGGTTTTTAAGTTGTATTCCAGCGAGGTTGACTGAGAGATCAATCATAGTTAATATATATTACCACGATAGTCTATATCGTACATATAGATAATGTTTTTATCAAAATCAATTTGGTAAATAGCGCGTATTTTCCCTATTCGAATACGGTAACTTGATTTGGTATTAACCATTTTGCGAATATCGAGGTTGGAGTTTTGTGGATTATCTTTTAGTAAGGCAAGCTTTTCCATAACTTGTTTTTTATCATTTCTTGGGAAAGTCGTAAGGCGTTTGACTGCTCTTGGATGATAAATAAGTTTAAAAGTCATGATGTAAGATCTAACTCCTTCAATACATCCTCGTGACTCACCCATTCTACATCTTGTTTCGTCTCTTTTTCATACTCCTGTGCCTTGAACGAATCATTATAATCTTCTGCCAAATCGCAAAGCCTGTTGTATTCTGTCAAGCCTAACAGTACTCCTTGCGGTTTAGAGCGATAAAAAATATATGTAGGACCCCCCCTATTGGCTTCATCAAGCAAAGCTTTGGCATTTTCTCGCATATCGCTGATTGTTTTCACGTTTTTTGTTGTAAGCATAGTATAAGAAAATATGAGATTAATCTAAGATATTTATACCACATAATCTAAGATTTGTCAAAGAGCCTGAACTGTAACATTTTTGATATTATGTTGCTATTTTATTAAAATATTGATATTATTATTTCATTAATACTTAATTTTATATTAAAAAATACTATTTCTATGAAAAACATACATCTTCAGATCGAAGGAAAACCTCTGTCTCTCGACTTTGATACTCATTTTAACCATGTAGTCAAGATAAATCAAACTCTGAATGAAGGTGCGTATCAGCAATATAAGCAGACAGGTCTCACGTATGTTGACGTTCCGGAAATCGTGGGGATAACTGGTGCATGCGAGAACGTTGACACTCTTTTCAAAGTCAATAATCGCTTCGATATCCCCCTTTTCTTTTCACAGACCGGTCAACTTTCACTTGAGCAGGCTCTTCAATCTCTCCCCGGTGTTTTTACGGTCATTCATTCGGGAAGGGACGAAGAGGAAGAAGACAACCGGCATTTGCGGCAGTTCCGTTTAACCGAAGAGGAGTTTGATTGTACCTTGGCCGGAATGACCAGAAAGAACTATGATGAGGAAAAAATGTTTATAGCCTTGCTCTCCCATATCCAGCACACCGTGAAATCCATGGTCGGCGCTGTTCTCAAGAGTAACTCCGCGATATTGAAAAAAGTTTACAAACGAGATATATCAAAACTTGAAAAAATTCTTACATCGGAATTTTTACGAATAAGCTACGAAGATGCTATCACTTTGCTCAATCAACACCATTATCCAGGCGTAACATTTGGTGATGATCTAAACACTGAGCATGAAGCCAAGATTGTCTCTGTTCTCAATAAAAAGGGAGAGGAACTTCCCGTTTTTATAACTCGTTATCCAAAAGAAATTAAATTTTTTAATATGAAGGTCTCTGCCAAAGATCCAAAGGTTGTCCTATCTGCAGACCTGATCCTGCCTTTCTCCGGCGAATCAACCGGCTCAGCGGTGCGGGAGCATGAGTACAAGAAACTGAATAATCGATTACTCACTTCCACTATGTATAAACTCCATCTGCAAAGAGGTGGCAAATACGAGGATTTCGGATGGTATTTGAATATTATAAAAAATAAGCGTTCCAATCCGCACGCTGGCTATGGGATTGGCAACGAGCGTGTTCTCCAGTACATATTTGGAGAAACGGATATCAGAAATGTCTCGCTTTTTTCTCTTCTCAATCAACAAACCGGAGACTGGACAAAAAAGAAATATGGTCAGGCCGCAATTATCACCGCTCCCAAAAAACATATTTTACTGACGATCGGCAAACAACACGATAAAGAATTATTATTGCCTTCTGTAAAAAAACTTGCTCAAAAACAACAGTTCATTTTGTATGCAACGGAAAATACACATCTTTTTTTGAGAAAACATGGTATTTTGACATCTCTTGTTTATAAAGTATCGGAGTTTGGAAAAACACCCAATATCAGCACCCTCCTCTCAAACAAAGTCTTTGATCTAATCATCAATACACCCCGGAGGGAAAAGATGGCATCTGCTAAGGAGTTTACTGATGGAAAGCTTATCAGAAAAGGAGCAGTCGCACTTGGCATTGCCCTGATAACAGATCCTGAAGTCGCTGTGGAGATGATACAGAACTTGAGTTGATTCAATCGTAAGATTCGTTAAGCAACCATTTTTTGAGTTTCTTGACTTCCCACGTATTCACCACATCTTTTTTCTCAAGCCACCCGCGCCGTGCCACAAACACGCCATATTCCATCCAATCCATGTGTTTGACTGCATGAGCATCGGTATTTATGAAAAACTTCACACCCTTCTCTACTCCCTCCCGTACTAACGAATCTGGCAAATCTAGTCTCGGCGGACCCGCATTGATTTCAAGCGCTTGATCATGTTTGACAACATGTTCAAAAATCTGATCCCAATCTATTTCCACACCCTCTCGCGTCCCCAGTAGTCGTGCCGTCGGGTGACCAAAAATCTTTACTTTTGGATAAGACAATGCCTTGAGTACTCGCTTTGTCATCTCTGTCATATTCATCCTAAAAGAGGAATGCAAAGCAACAATGAGATAATCGACGTATTCAAAGGCATTGTCAGGAAGCGCAAGCGATCCATTTGGAAGTATGTCTACTTCAAGACCAATAAAGTATGGCAGACCTGCGTTCTTCATGATTTGGTCAATGTGTGTTTTTCTGTCTTTCATAATGGTTACGACTTCACCTTCTGATAGATTTTTTTGTTTAGGATTGTGCTCGGAAAATCCAATATACTCATAGTGCAATTCTTTTGCTCTTGCAGACATTTCTTCAAATGTATTGAGTCCCACGTCATGCGACGTTTGCAGATCGTAAGAACTATGCATATGGAAATCACCTTTGATATCGCTTTCTTCAACAAGCTTGGGTAATGATTTTTTTTCGGCAAACTCTATTTCTCGAGTGCCTTCTCGCATCTCGGGAGGTGGTGTTTGAAGCCCGAGAAATGAATAAAGTGATTCCTCATCTGAAAATTTTTGAACACTCACTTTGTCTTTCATGTTTTTTAGTCCATACTCATTCAGAGAGTATCCCTTTTTCAACGCATATTCCCTGAGCTTAATATTATGAGCCTTGCTCCCCGTGAAGTACTGAAGCATTGAGCCATAACTTGTCGAGTCTTGCACTCGAAGATCAATGCGTATATTTCCTACAGCAAGAATTGATGCCTTTCTCTCCCCCGCAGCCTCAATGGTTCGTTTTTCCGGATATTTCAAAAAGTGGTCGATAATTGTTTGCATATCACCCTCTTCTGCCACAATTGCAAGGTCAATATCCCCAATTGTTGCAACTCTCCGTCGGAGAGATCCGAGGGAATCAATTCTCTTTATGAGCGACCCAAGTTCATTCATGTATTTGATGACTTCTGTCGCAATTTCAATGGCGTGCGGCATCGGCATCCGCTCTTCTCGCCGATCCTGCCTCTTAAAAACCTCAAGCCCTTCGATGATATCATCTTGAGATTTACGACCAAACCCCTCAAGTTCCTCGATCTCACCAGCATTTGCCAAATTTCGCAGATCATCGATCACCGTTTCCTTGTCAGTAAGACCAAAATGCGAAACCAGTCGAAACGCTTTTTTAGGCCCGATTCCCGGGACTTTCATGAGGAGAAATACCGAAGGCGGAATTCCTTTGAGCACTTCATTGAAGTGTGATGATGTGCCATTTTCAAACAGCTGGGATAGTCCTGATCCAATTCCGGGACCGATCCCAGGGACTTTTTGAAGCTTTCCTTCTTGCCAAATGTCTTTGAGCTCACGGGAAAGATGTTCGACCGTATCAGCTGCTTTTTGATAGGCAATAATCTTAAATCGATTGTTTTTCCCTGCATCAGGTCCTTCTTGCAACATATATGCAGCAGCAATATTTCGTAAGAGTTCGGCGATTGATTTGTTTGAAATTTGGTCTGGAGTCATGATTCAATTTAACGGAAAACATTACAAACTATTTGGCCCGAATGCAAAGGGAAGCAATATATCTACTCCCTCTATTCGAAAGACTCTATCTGAATTTTGAATGATGAGGATGACCCATTTTTGACCACCAAGAGATTCGTATTCTTTCATGACTTGCCGACAAATCCCACACGGACTCCCCGAGACTTCTTTTTCCAAAGGTACCGGAGTATTCATATCGCTTGCTGGTCGTGCGATAACCGCGATCTTTCGGATTTGATCTTGTTTTCCCATTGAACCTATCGTAAACATTGCTGACCGTTCAGCACAGTTTGTTGGACCGTATGCAGCATTTTCCTGATTTGATCCTTGAACGATTGTTCCATCATCAAGGAGAACAGCGGCGCCCACACGAAAATTTGAATAAGGAGAATATGAGTACTTCATTGCAGCTCGCGCCTCAATACAAAGATTTTTTTCATCATCGGGAAGGTCACTTTGAGAAGGGAAAATTGTCACTTCTGAGGTTAGTGTTTGTACTGTTATGTCAGACATATGTGAAATAAGTATATCAAAATACTTATATTCAACTATACAATTTATAAATAAAGCAAGAGTTCAGGGTCTTTGACACAGTTTGTCATTCCTGCGCAGGCAGGAATCCAGTTTTTAGACTATTACAATGATCTGGATCCCCGATCCCGCCAGAGGCGGGCAAGCGGGTCGGAGATGACAAATGAGAAATCGATGCAAGGAACGTAAAACGTTCCAAGCCACGGGGAATTAAAAAACTCCCTCTGGAAACAAGATAATCCTATTTTGGGATAATACCGTAATAGGATATATCATAAGAACATATATGAGTAAATCTGTTTATTCAAAAGATTACAAAGAAATCATAGAGCGCTTGAAAGTAGCGCGTATTGAAGTTGGACTGACCCAACAAGAGGTCTCTGACAAACTCGACAAACCTCAATCCTATATTTCAAAAATTGAATCTGGCGAAAGACGGCTTGACGTAGCAGAGATGAAGAAATTCGCTGTTATTTATAAAAAGGATATTTCATTTTTTATAAAATAGTATGCAGAAACGAACACTTGCACAGATTAAGAAAGCACTCAAAGAGCTTTCTGAGAAAGGGTGGATTAAGTCAAACCGTTCGCACAATACCGGCATTGGTAAAACACTTGAAGATTATCTCGGTATTACTGAAAACAATATTGCGTTGCCTGATTTTGGGGTAATGGAACTGAAATCACAGAGGGCTGGTACCGCTTCCATGATGACTCTCTTTACCAAAAAACCAGAAGGTATAACGAATGCGGAAATCTTGAAAAGGTTCGGGTATCCAGATGCCGAATTTCCACAACATAAAATACTTCATCAAATAATTACGAATGGAAAGAAGAATGGTCGCGGTTTTCATTATAGAGTTGATGAGAAGCAAGGTAAATTACTCATACTCAAAAATAGAACAGTGCTCGGATATTACGAGCTGGATTTCTTAAGACTAAAGGCCGCCGAGAAAATTGGAAATGGACTTATTCTTGTTTTTGCAAACTATAAAAAAGAAAAGGGACAAGAGTATTTCCACTACACCGAAGCTTGGTTACTAAAGGATATAGACCCAAAGCAGTTTCTCGCATTGTCAAAATACGATATTCGCCTTGGGGTTTATCGGACTGGAAAGAATGCAGGTAAATTGCATGATCATGGCTCGGCTTTTCGTCTCACTCGTCTTTCCGAAAAAACTTTTCCGGTTATGTTCAAAACACACAAGCGTATTCTCTAATTTTTCCTCAACACGACAATACTCTCCTTGTTCATTGTTTCTTCAAGAGCACCCACGATATTTGTTGGAGAGTTTTTTATAGGCATTCTTTTGCCGGGAATATTTCGAACAATAATATCTTCGCAAGTAAACCCTATTTTTTCGGCTAATTCGGCAATGATAAAGTCGGTAGGAATTCTCACTTGTTTGACTAGTCTATTTCCAATAACAAGACAAAAATATTTTTTTGGTTTAAGTATTCTATGAGCTTGTTTCAAACACTCATTCAATCCAATATTAAAGCTTAATACATCTTTTGCTCTCGCTTCATCTTGTTTCGCGATTTTTTCTAATGATTCTCTGAGATAGTCCGATGAAAGTGTGTGGGTTAGATTTTTAGTAGCTCTGCCACCAAGTAGGTCATTATCTACACCAGAAGCATCGTTTGGATCATCAAACACATCAATCCACTGCGCTGAAAGGCGAGAAAATTGCCCATAAGCAACAGTTGTCCTACTATCGCCGTATGGCGGAGAAGTAATAATACAGTCAATAGAATTGTCTTTAATTCCATTGTCTTTTGATGAATCGCCATAGATAATTTTCGTCCATGAATCTTTTTTTGCATCTTTGTAAAAATCAGCCATTCCTACGATATTTTTCTCTGCGTGTTTGCGAAATATACCAATAACATCCGGATCATGTTTTTCCAGCTTTTCACCTTTAATTCGGACCAATTTGAACTCCCCAGTCTTTGTATTTGAGCAGTAGCGAACCGTCTCACTAAAGGCAACCAACAAGAAATTCTGAATTGTTTCGTCTTTTATCTCTCGTATAGCCTTCTTTAGTTTTGCAAGCTTAACTATTACCTTTTCTTTGAACCAAAAATCAATATTCTTAAAATCTGGTCTTTGTATTTCTTTATCTTTAATCTTTGCTACTCTATCAATTAGAGCGAAATAGTCTTTCGTTATTTTTTTAGGATTGATCGGAGTTGTCTTTGCATGCGCCAAAAAAATAGCCAAAGGATTAAGATCAATCCCGTAAGCATTTCTTCCTATCAGCCTACTTTCAACTAAAGATGAACCAGAACCACAGAAAATATCACAGATTGTATCGCCCTCTTTACTATACCTTTCTAACAATCTTCGTCCGACTTGTGGGATAAACATTGCTGGATAAGTATGTATTCCGTGTGTGTGTGATTTTGTCTTTTCTCCTCTGTAATCCCACGAATAATCTATTTTTCGCACATATTTTTCATCTCTTGATTGCCCATGATCTAGTTGCGATTCAAGATTACGAATAATCTTAACAACCACACCTCTCACTTCTACCTCGTCACGATACATTGGGAAAAGTGTTGGGTTTGCTGGTTGTAGTCTAAATTTCCCATTTTCACGATACAATTTTTTGAGCGTTGCTTGATTATCATCTATCACAGCCACAACAGTCTGACCATTTTCTGCCATATCTTGTTTGCGTATAATAACAATATCACCATCAAACATACCCTCATCAATCATGCTACTACCTTGCACACGCAAAGCGTAGTGCTTGCCTTGTTTTCCAATTTCATCTCTTGTGATAGTGATAATTTCATCCGAAATTTCTATCGCTTCAATGGGTTGACCGGCGGCGATTGCACCGAGAATTGGTATTTCTATTGTTTGTTTTTGCTCAATAGTCGAAACGCCTCGGGGCTGATTGAATTCTTTATTGAGTTGTCCAGCTTCTTGTAGTTTTTTTATGTAATAGTGGGCAGTCGAAACCGAAGCGAGCTTGAATTTTTTACCGATCTCCTCAAGAGAAGGGGCGTAGCCCTTGGTGGTCTTATAGCTCTTTATGAAATTGAGAACTTGTTGTTGTTTTTTGGTAATCATAGGGCTTGACGATAATTTTATAAAAATGATACTATCAATATAGAAGATAAATAGAAAGTATACAAGTAGTAGTTACTCAAAATACTCGCGGTATTTTCTAGTTATATATTTTCATCTCTTCCCACATCCAAATTCTCCTTGTATAATGTGAGCTAACATATGGAAAAGCGTCCGTTTATTCTTGGCATCGCCGGTGGCACCGGCTCCGGCAAAACCACCATTGCTCATAAAATCAAGGACTATTTCAATCACAATGTCGTCTATATCCCCCACGATCGCTACTACAAAGATCAGTCTGAAAAATCCATGGAAGAACGGGTGAAGACAAATTATGATCATCCCAATGCTCTGGAAACAGATTTATTTATCAAACAACTTGGCGATCTTTTGGAAGGAAAAACAGTTGAAATTCCTCAGTATGATTTCACCAATCACACACGAAAAAAGGGAATTACAACTCCTGTCTCCCCGTCTCCCTTTATTATCATTGAAGGTATCCTCATTTTTCACGAACCAAAACTTCGCGACCTAATGGATCTCAAAGTTTACGTAGACGTTCCAGCTGATATCCGAATCCTCAGAAGAACAAAGCGCGACATAGAAGAACGCGGTCGGACACTCGATTCATGTTATGCACAATATGTCACCTATACCCGTCCGATGCATGAACAGTTTGTCGAACCAACCAAAGAATTTGCGGATATCATTGTCCCCCGTGGCGGGAAAAATGAAAAAGCAGTGACAACCTTGATTCATACGATTGAAAAACGATTAAAATAATACAATGCCAAATCCACAACCCATTGAATGGAATTTTAAAGACCTCGTATTAACAGATATCAAAAAAAATGGTGGCTGGGTCAATGCACATGCACATATAGATCGTGCTTTTACTATCCGCCCTGATAGTCTCGATATCTACAAAAAATATATGCTCACTGAAAAGTGGGACATAGTGGATGCGGTGAAAAATGCGAGTGAAGATGAATATTATAGGCGTATTTCAAAAGCTCTTGAGCTTATGATTAATCAGGGAGTTACTGCCGTCGGATCATTTATCGATGTGGATCCTGTGGCAGAAGATCGTGCGATAAAAGCTGCACTCAGAGCAAAAGAACAATATAAATCCCAGATCACTGTCAAACTCATAAACCAAACTTTGAAGGGAGTAATCGAACCCAAGGCAAGAAAATGGTTTGATATCGGCGCTGAAATGGTTGATATTATTGGCGGGCTACCCAAGAGAGATGAACGAGATTCTGGAAAAGGTGAGGAACATTTTGACGTTCTTCTTTCGACTGCCAAGAAATTGGGCAAAATGGTACATATACACGTTGATCAATTTAATGTTCAGTCAGATAAAGAAACAGAAATGCTTGCAAACAAAACCATCGAGCATGGCATGCAGGGAAAAGTTGTGGCAATTCACTCCATCTCACTTGCGTGTCAACCAAAAGAATATC
>PFSC01000113.1:3872-5911 GCA_002788865.1 Candidatus Roizmanbacteria bacterium CG_4_9_14_0_2_um_filter_39_13 | reverse complement strand
GTCATCTCATCTGAAGAAATATTTGCTACCTGATATTCTTCTCCCGATGTGCCAACAATAATAATGTGGTTGCCTGTGACTACAGTCACTCCTTTTGGATTCATGCCATTTGTACTATAGCTTCCCAATAGCGGCAGATTGCCTGTCTTTGATGTTGTGTCAATTATAAAAAGGTCGCTTTTACCTGCGACATATGTAGTTGCCAGATAAACTCTGGTACCGGTATCGTTGACAAACAGATCAACTCCGTTTCCGCCGTTAACTGTTGCTTGGCCTACCACGGACAGGGTTTGCCCGCCGTTTGTCACTTGAACAATTTGTAGCTGGTTGCTTCCGCTACCAACAGCAATAAAGGCATAAGTATTCCCATCAAAAACCTTTACGGTAACTTTGTTTCCCGATCCTGCAAGAGTAACATTGCCAAGATCACCTCTCACTCCTGATCTTGAACTCAAATCAAATGTATAAAGTTTTGAAGGTGTTGTGGCATAACCGATATTATTTAATGCATAGACGCTATTGGCATTGGTATTCCCAGGAACATTATAATATCCCGCCTCTGAATATTTCTTGGTCACCGGGTCTTGTTGGCTCAGATCGATTATTTCAACCTCGTGACTATTTGAGTCAGTTGCTAAATATGCAAATCTATTTACTCCCCCGTCATTTTCGCCGTAAATCCCATTGGTTTTATAACCGTCGTAAGTTCCACTCGTCAATGCAGTTGGTGGATTGGTATTTGCTATACTTACATCTGCATATGAAATTCCGGAAGCATTATCTCCTGTTCCCGTAAAAACCTGTCCTTCGATCGCAGAAATCGCATTGGCTACGCCACTTTTTGGCAGATCAAATGCGGCTATAGATAAGTTCGGATTACACCAATCTCCTAATCCTCCTAAGCCCATATCGATCTCACCATCATCGGGTAGAGAACTGCCGGCTGTATTAACCGCCGCCGTCTTATTAAAAACCGATAAATTATCAGGATCATCATTAAATCGCGCTTTTGTGGTTTCCGTGTATGGAAGATTATCTCTAAAACGCGTCATATAGGTGACATGGTCTACGGATGATATTCTTGGGGTCGACCACGAGATCGTCGTAGTAATTTTTTTTGTTGATGGATCAAGGACTCCTGGAGTTGGTGAAAGAACTATCTCTCCGTTGGAATCCCGATAGACATTATCTACCGCAACTTGCTGACTAAAGCCACCAACATTTGCAACGCCAGCAACCAAACTCATAGATGACCCGGAAGTTTCGGGATGATAAATACCGGTTGGCTCAATATAGTTCCAACCGCGTTCACGAATGTTTCGTGTCTCTTCTTGAGTTTTTTTCATTAGAGCTGTAGCCAATAATCGTTGCTTCTGTTGTGCCTTACCCTCTCGTGAAGACATGTATCCCAAAAATATCGGGGGCATCAGAAGTGCCGCCAAAGCTATTACCAATAAAAGCTCTACCAACGACTGAGCTTTTTTATTCAAGACTGATGATCGTGCCATATTTATTAAAAAAAATTGATCTTTGTTCATTTGAGGCGGTGTTCAATAGAACTATTTTGTTACCTGCTAAGAAGTTGTTGATCTCACCGCTTGAAGCGGAAAAAAGTAGCTGCCGTCCGATAAAATCGACGTCAGAAACAATGATCTGATCCCCAAGTTTGATTTCAAAGTTTGTTGAATTTGCAGGGTCATATGTTGACCCTTTAAACACAGTATATTTTTTTTGATCGACATCAAAATAAACTCCCTGCTCAGATTCTCCGTTCATTGCTTTTAATTGCTGTTCTTTTATATCAGTGATCAATACTTGGGTCGTTGTTGATAAAGAAGCAGTTTGTTTGATTGGTAAAAAATTGACCGACCCGATCATTAGTAAGACAACCATGATACCCATAACGATTACTACCTCGACAAATGTAAACCCAAAATCATTTTTCATAGGTATTTTCTATTTTTGTACACCACCAACTTGGCTAATTAACCCGTACATAGGAGCAATTATTGAAAGCATCATTCCGCCGACCAACACTC
>PFSC01000113.1:0-3807 GCA_002788865.1 Candidatus Roizmanbacteria bacterium CG_4_9_14_0_2_um_filter_39_13 | reverse complement strand
TAATCCAGATATTCAGATGTTTCCAAAAGCGACTTATCTAAGTGGCCACTTTTTTCTCCTGCTTCAATCACTCTTATTATCAAGGAGGGGACATATTTTTTATATTTTTTAAAACCGCTGGCCAGACTTTTTCCTGAAGAAACATTTTCCTTGACATATGCTATCAATTCAACAATTCTTTTATTGATAACAATGTCCTCGACCAGTTGCAAGGCATAAGAAATATTCACACCTGATGCCAATAACATATGAAGGCTCCTGGTCAATCTTGTCAGGTCAATTTTTTGTATTAGACTTGAAATAAGAGGTAGTGAAAAAATCAGTTGGATCAGCTCCCTCTTTTTAGATTTATAAAGAAAGAAAATAAAAATTGCTGAGGCTGTTATTCCAACTAAAAGTGGTGTTGTTGATTTAAGTATGAAATCCGAGAGAAATATTAAAGCTTTTGTCGGTAATGGAAGTTCAAGTTTTAGAGACAAAAAGATCTTTGAAATTCTTGGGATAACAAAAATTAGGATCATCAGAAACACCCCAAAAAAAACAACAATAATGAATAATGGATAGGTAAGGGCTGATTTTACTTTATCAATAAATTCTGTGTCCTTTCGTAAATTTATTTGTATTTGTTTTAAGGTAGTTTCTAAAGTCCCTGCCTCCTCAGCCGCTTTAATTAAGTTGACAGATACCTTGTCAAAAATGTTGGGAAATTTTGACAAAGACATAGAGATCCTTTTTCCCTGCTGTATATCATTTTTAAGGATCGTTAATACCTCTTTAAAGTTTCCTTTTGCATCTTCAAGCATTGAATCAAGAGATTCAACTATAGTGATACCTGCGGAAAGCATCGTGCTTAGGCTTATCAAAAAACCCATTTTATCGGAATTGGAAATAGTGATATTTTCTGTGCTCATGATAATCCTATTTTGGTAACTCTTAATACTTCCTCTAATGTCGTCAGACCTCTGTTTACCTTATTCAAACCATCGTCAAGCATTGTCGTCATGCCTTCCTCGACTGCTTGTTTTGCGATCATTTCCGAATCGGCCTTTTGAATGATAAGTGCCTTGATCTTTTTTGATATCTCCAAAATTTCAAAAATTCCTATCCTTCCCGCATATCCCGTACCGTGACAGATCTTGCAGCCATTTCCTTTGAATATCGTATATTCGGGCAAGTTTCCAAGATTTTTTACTACGATATCCTCTGGCAAATTTTTTATAAACTCTTCTTTAGGTATTTTCAACGAGCTTTTGCACATTTCGCAGATCTTTCTTATCAGTCTTTGAGCAATAATGACATTTACGGTCGAAGCAACCAAAAACGGTTCAACTTTCATGTCGATAAACCTTGGTAAAGCTGTTGCTGCATCATTGGTGTGTAAGGTTGAAAGCACTAAGTGGCCAGTTAACGCGGCATTGACGGCGATACCGGCTGTTTCAATATCTCGGATCTCTCCCACAAAAACAATGTTCGGATCCTGACGCAGAATTGATCTCAGTCCCGAAGCGAATGTCAGACCGGCCTTGACGTTTACGTTGATCTGATTAACCCCTTTTATCCTATATTCAACTGGATCTTCAACTGTAGTAATGTTTTTTTCTCTTTTATTGATTATTTTCAAAATGGCATAGATGGAGGTAGATTTTCCTGATCCGGTCGGCCCTGTAGACAAAATCATTCCGTATGATTTGGAGATCGAATCATTCAACTTGATAAGGTCTCTCTCACTCATTCCAAGATCAATAAGAGAAAACTGTCTAGCGTGGGTAGAGAGTAGTCTTAAAACGGCCTTTTCACCATCAACTATCGGTAAGATCGATACACGGATATCCATAGTCTCCTCTTCGTCATGAAACCGCATTTTTCCATCTTGGGCACTCATATGTTCATCTGTTCGGAGGTTGGAAACGATTTTGATTCTTGTGACGATCCTATCATGTAAATTGATCGGTAGTTGAACAACGTCATGAAGCATTCCATCTATCCTGAATCTGATCAAACATTTTTTTTCTTGAGGTTCGATATGAATATCGGAAGCCTTATCCTGAGAGGCATATTGAATGATCAGATTAACTATTTTAATGATTGGCGCATCTTCTTTTATTATCGACTGTAGATCTGAATATACCTCTGTTTGTAAAATTTGGTCGAATATCATCTGTAAATCTTTCCTATAAATAAAAAAAGTATTACTTATGTCACGTTCCGTTGCCAAATATGGAATAACGTTTAATCCGGATTTGTGTGCGATCATTTCTAAGAGGGTTTTTTTATTTGGATTGGCCAAGGCAACTTTAAGATTTTTATCGTCTTTGTCAAATGGAATGATCTTATGTTTTCTGGCTATTTTTTCCGGGATAATGCGAAATACACTTTCTGATATAGACAATTTTGAAAGGATAACAAAAGGAATTTTAAGATGATCTGATATGAGAATGCCTAAATTTTCGTCACTTACAACATTCTTTTCTATCAGAGCATCATAAAAGGTCGTATCGGAGTTTTTTAGATACTCAAGTATCTGTTCAATTCCTCCTTCATCGATAAGATTATTTTTCAGGACAAGCTTTTTTAATTCTTCATCACTGATTATCATTTGTTTTTGGTAAATAACTTACTACAGTCTTAAGAAACTTGTCAAAATCAAAAAAACTTTTGTTTATATATGCTTTTGCGCCCAAGCCGATCGCTTTTTTGACATCAGATTCCTGCCCAAGCGTAGAAAAAACGATTACAGGAAATTTGGACATGGTTGGGTCAGCATTTAATTCCTCGAGAACCTTAAAGCCATCTTTCACCGGCATAATTAGGTCCAAAAGGACTAGATCTGGAGCAAAAATTTTCATTTTATCGATGCCTTCTTGACCGTCGCTGGCTATTTCAACCTCATATCCCTGCTCTTTCAACTTGTTTGAGTAAAAATTTTGAAAAAAATGGTCATCTTCAATAATAATTATCTTCATATTTTTTTGTTTGCCAATAACTTTTCTATTTCATTCAAAATAACCTCAACGTCTAAGCGTTTATTTGATGGATTCCCATTACCTTCAAGCAGAGATTTATAATATTTCTCAAGCTCCCAAGCTTTGTTACCAATATCATCTATGCCCATAAAAAAACTCTGCCCCTTCAGAGTGTGTGTAATTCGATGAAGTGCTTTAATATCAACATCTTTTTGATTGATATAATCTCGAATCAACCTTATTTCTTCCTGGGCATTTTTTAAATACAAAGCAGTATATGATTTTAAATCAAAATTAACCATATATCAATATGAAACTTTTTTATCTCATCATGCCTGCTGTATAAGATAGTACCAAAGCTGCGATGATTATGAAAACAACACCAATTTGGATGATATTGCTTTTCATCGGATCATATTTTGGTACGGCTCGTCGAACAGCTTTCTTAGATCTGACCATATAAAAATTGTATTAATTTATAACACCTTATTTCAGAATAGAATAAGCGCAAAAGAAAATCAAGGAGGAGATTGTAATTAATACAACAAAGTAAAAATGTCCGATTTTGAGATATTATTTATCATTAGCACAGAGTCTTTAATGATTTCATATGTAGATTTTAAATGTGTCCTAATTCAAGAAAGTTTACCACACAAACCCCTGTTAGACGATACTATCTAACAGGGTTTTGTTACTAAGTAACCAAGCAACTCATAACTAACTAACTCTTCAGTTTATTCTTCAACTCTTCAAGAATCTCTTTCGCCAATTCTTTCCCTCCGAGACCAAAAGCTAAACCTCCGGCAAGTGATAACATAACAACTATTCCGGTGAAAAGAATTCT
>PFSC01000094.1 GCA_002788865.1 Candidatus Roizmanbacteria bacterium CG_4_9_14_0_2_um_filter_39_13 | reverse complement strand
AAAATTGCATTTTTTAACCTCTGCATTGAGTCATAATAAGTTTTTGCGTCGATTGTTCCTTTACCTTGCCAGAATTCATCGGTAAGAGCCTTGCAAGTGTTATCAGAGTCATCAAAAATAAACCAACAGATTCGACCGTTATGTACTGTGTTTTGCAAAGATCGACCACGAGCCAGTAAATAGCTTGCTTCAGGTAAGTCTTTTGTCTGAAAAATGAGGTTATCCATATCAATAATAAATATTGATATGATAGGTGCAGAAGCTAATAAGATCGGTTACACCGTATTGTATCCTCGACAATATGCCCCAAATTATGGAAAGAGAGAATTTAATGCAGATTCAATTACTGGTGTTAATAAAACAAAACATCGAGATTCTTTGTATCTATTTCTGTACGTCTTCACCTTGTTCAAATAAATATCTTCCCAATAAGATGTATCTTTTTGATTAATAGGGATGTCATATATTTGCCTCACTATATCCCTATCTTTTTTTATTGAAGAGTTAACATTCGTTTTTTTATCCAAATCACAAATGAATATTTTAATTTGCTCCACGATATTTTGAGGAGGTATATTATCTTTCAAGTATGAATTTTTTGGCACCATTATTTTATTTGTTGCGATATAAAACGATAAAGAAAAAAGCCAATGTTTATGAAAAAAGAAAAGATCACAAAGACGTTCGATATCATTAACGTATTGTATTGTTGGTAAGTCATTGAGAGTTCCTCTAATGCTGTATTCATTTATTTTGTTAGTCCTTCTCAAAGCCTCAACTAATATGTTATATTTTTGGTAATTGTGAGAATATTCTTCGGCGCTTACCTCATCAAGCGATTCCATAAATATTTTATAGGCGTGATGAGCTTGTTCATAAGTAGAGAATTCGGCTGTAAATAAAGGTAAACCCCATTTTTTACGAATGAGGTTAACAGCATACATAAAAGGGGCGTTTACCTTATCCATTGCCCATAATAATCTATATTTTTCCTCAACAGAATCTTTTTTCATATCCATATACGAAAATTTATACTATTTTGTCCATTTAATATCAGTCAAGAGTTTGAGACTCTGGTTTAACCTTTTACGATCTCAGCTCTTCTTCTAGCTTCAATATTTCCTGTTCAAGCTCATCTCCGCTTAACTGTATGGAAACGCCAAGACGCCTATTGAGTGTTTCTTGCGGACTGTATACACCTGTTATTTTATTTATTTCTTTAATATAGTCCAGTCTCACAGAATAGTTTGGGCTGTCTTTATTGTCTATCGCATCTAAACCTTCTGCAAGTCGTTGCTCGACTTTTCCGTTTTCCCCTATAATTTTTTTCTCCCGTAATGCTTCGATAAGTGCCTGACGGTAATTAAGTCTATTGAAGTTTTGATTCGCAAGTTCGTTCCCGTTGCCATTGGTATCGTACACTTTATTGTGTGCTGCTGGAAGATTCGGCACTTCTCCTCGTGCTAGTTGATTTTTAACCTCTTCTATTGTAAGTATTTGTTTTTTTGATAAAGCATATGGATTGTTGACGGTAGGTTTGATACGTGGCATATATCCATTATATATGACATGTCGCCCTAAACTGAAATTGACTATACGATTGGGAGAGCGGTTTAACCTGAACTGTATTTTCGCGAAGCCCATTGGTATATAGCCCCCCCGTATGGTAGTAATACTAATATGAAGTATTATGTAGGAAAAATATCAGAAATAGGAATGCGTAATGCTTTCTGGATCCTATATATATTGATAAGTGATGGATTCCTGTGACCACGTTCAATCTGTCCGATATAAGTAAAATGTAGTCCGGCTTTGTCTCCAAGTTCCTCCTGTGTTAAATTTCTGCTTTTTCTTGCCGTTCGTAAGAGTTCGCCAAAGCTCTTTCTAATATCTTTTGACATGCCAAGATATTAGTGCTATAAATACTATGAGTCCAGAGACGATGTGTAATATTTGTTATGGATTACAACTTCACAATGCTAAAAAAACGCAAATTTATATTTTTCTTCTTTATTATCTTTCTGATCATTGTTGTTTACTTTATCAATAAGAGTTTTCCGATAACTCAATCCGGCAAATCCGCAAATGCACCTACTTCTAAACAAGAGGCTACAAAAGAGAAGATTTCACCCTTTAAGGTAGGTAAAAGTATAATCATTTTCGGTGAGAGAGTGATAGCTACAAAAGAAAAGCAGCCTTACCTATTTTTTCATGATTTCAACGGAGATGAAGAAAATAGATTTTACACATACTCTTATGTAGATGATCTTTTGAATGAAGGAGGATCAAGTCCGCTTTTTGGATTTACTCCAATTACTCAATTTATCCGTATAGACAAAATGAATTTACATCTAAACACATACGCTTATGAATCCACTATATTTTATGAACCTCAAAGCGGCGCAGTATTGTTTTCACCAGAAAAACAAAACAGTGCCCGCTATCCTGTTACTATGATCGAGTCGCAAGCTCCTCTAACGATACGCTTCATTTATGACATTACCCGTCCTATTGACTGTTATGGAATTACCTGTCGGCTGATGTGGTCGGATTTTTTTAAATGGAATGGGACTGAAAAAAAATTTAATAAAGTAAATAGCGAGTATAAAGGTGATTATGAAAGTATCTATACAAACTGGATGACTTTAAACGAAGAAGGATGTATCAAGTATGAAAATATGACACTCGAACAAGTCCATGCTCTCAATGATACGGCACATTGTGAGGGATCAACCAGAGAAGACCTTGACACATTCATTGAGTTGAAACAGGACATTCTGGATATTGTTGGAAATTGAGAACTGAAAAGTTTATGAAGATATTAATTGTCGTAGGTTTCGGGGTATTTATTATAGAGATGATCATAGCATATCCTTATGCAAATCGTTTCTATCAAGCTAAACGATCAGAAAAATATGG
Source organism: Candidatus Roizmanbacteria bacterium CG_4_9_14_0_2_um_filter_39_13 (assembly GCA_002788865.1). Lineage (GTDB taxonomy): Bacteria > Patescibacteriota > Microgenomatia > UBA1406 > GWC2-37-13 > UBA1450. The sequence goes on along the minus strand of PFSC01000094.1, from coordinate 3,969 downwards.
AGACAATTATTTAGCACAAAATGAGTATACGAAAGCATTACAATATTTTCAGGAAGCAAATAGTCAACGGTCATCTGACAGCTTGCTTGGAAAAATTAAAAAATCAAACACATTAAAAATTTCAGAAGAAAATTATCAGTTAGGTAAAGACGCTCTTGAAAGCAAAGATTACGAGCAAGCGATAAAATACTTCTCTGTCGTCGATAATTCTTATCCTCAATATAAATCTGCTACTGAATATATTGCAGAAGCTCAAGAAGAAATAAAGACTCTTGAAACACGAAGTCAACCACAAGTTTTGGGTGATAAGATAGAACAGATAAACCATGTTGATGCAGAGGAGATAACACCTACGGAAACACCAGTAATAAAACATTTTGACTTTATTCCTTTTCCAACAACAATTCCTACAGCAAAAATTGAACGGTATAACTTTGAGACCTACTCATTTACTGATGACTATAAAATAAATGAGGCTGAAAGAAAAGCAAGAGAAGCAGAAAGTTGTCAAAGATCAACAGAGATTTATTCAAATTGTATGGAAGATTTTAATAGGAGTATGGAACATTACGCTGATTGTAATATAAGAAAGAACGAAGAGATGGAAAAATACTCAACATGTATAGACAAATATAATAACGATCTTGAAAGATTTGATCAATGCTTTGAGAATGCTTCAAAGTACACTTTTTGTCCAAAACCGGAGAATTTTTGCTATAAACCACTAAATACATCTTGTTTGAAGCCTATGAATTGGTGTACAAAACCATATTGCAATTAAAGACTGCGGTAGCAACATAATTTTATTTATGTTATTTGAAGGTATCATCATTTTTTAGTTTCAGCTTCCAATATTCCATCTTTGCATCTGTTAAAGCAGATGTTATTTCATGTCTGAATTTATCATGATAAATACGTGCTTTTGTGTAAAAGTATATTGCACAAAAGACTCCAATTATAAAGATGATGAAATACAAGAAACCTCTGATATCCAACCAATGCATAGTAGCAGGAACACAAAGTGAAGTAAAAACAAAAGCTGCTCCATAATAGTTTTCTATTTGGCTTAATTTTACTATCTTATGTACCTTTTCCGACTGAATGTATCTCTTATATTCATCAATACTGATCCTGTCAAGCATATCTTGCTTTATTGCTTCCATCGGTTTTATTTTTATTTCAGTTGTCATAGCAAATGAAGACTATAAGTATTATTACTATATGCCGTATAAAAAGTCAAGTTCTCCAACAGCTATATTTAAATGGCATGCAAAAGCATATTAGCTCTGCTCATGATAATCTATTGCAGTTGGTTTAATGTTAGACTACACTGAAATTATTATCCTTTGTTTATTAATATGAATACTTCAAGATCGAACACCGCTTCTAGAGTTGCTAAATACTTTATATGGAAAGCTAATAAAGATGGGAAAGAATTAACCAATAAACGACTTCAGAAGTTGTTGTATTACGCTCAAGCATGGAATCTAACAATCAAAGATAAACCTCTTTTTAAAGATGATATTGAAGCATGGATACATGGTCCGGCCGTTAGAGATGTCTATCATGAATATAAAAGCTATGGATACGAACCCATAAAGAAAGATATTAATGTTAAAGAAATTAGTGATCTTATAGATGATAGTCTTTTGGATGAAGTTTGGAAAGTGTATGGGAAATATGACGCTGAATATTTAGAAGAACTCACTCATAATGAGTACCCTTGGCAGAAGGCTCGTGAAGGATTAAATTCTGCGGTTGTCTCCTCAAATATTATTACCCATGATTCAATGAAAAATTATTATCGTGAAAGATTAAAAGATGCGAAATCCTGATCCTCGAAATATATCACCAATTCCTCAATGGACACCTTCAAAAAATAAATATATTCCTGAGAATGTTAGTCATGTCCTCACAGAATCAGATAAAGAGATAGAATGCTATCATTTATCTTTTCAATATTACAATGACAGTGTATGTGAAATAAATGATTTGGTTAAAAATGGATCAAGAAGAGCTTTATTGAATCTCAAAACAATTGGTAGATGTTATAGTTTATCTTCTTTAAAATCAAGCAATATAGATATTGCTCCTGTTGACAATAAAGGTGCATACAAAAAAATATTTCAGCGTTTAACAGAAGATGTTGAAATCAGAGAACATAAAATTCAGAGTACGGCACGGATATTTTATTTTATAAGCGATAAAATGTTCTATATTGTTGCAATAACCAATACACATATTGAAACCTCTAAACATCATTAAACTGCTTATCAACTTAAAGAAAAGCTGACTATTTTGTCAGATAGGCTGAGAGTAAGCGATTCTTCCTATAGAGTCTCTTTCAATTATCTTTCTTGTTTTTCTCGGAGAGGGTAGGGGAATGGTCAGCTCAAATGGGAGATAATGTCGTATTGTGTTCCAACTATACCGATTGAGAGGTTCATAATTCTATACAAATATATAAATCACGTTTATGCGAAGCATAGTACGGTGACATGGGGATATTATATCAGTTACTTTTGGGAGACTGGGTTGTCTTGGTTTTTCATCCTATTTGCATACTCCGTGAGCAGATTTCGCATCATACGTTGGTAGGAACTATTGAGTCGAGTTGCCTCCTTTTTGAAAAAGTCCACACTTGAACTATCAAGGATGATGGTGATTTTTTTTGTTGGTTGTTTCAAGATAAGCTCCTCTGGTCTTGGGAGAAAGTCCTTTACCCGTTTTCCCAGCAAAATAGGCTCATCTGTATATTGAGTATTATTTGTTTTCTTTTTCATATCTTTTTTTCCTTTGCGCCAGAAACCTGCGCCATAAATTCTAACAATGTTATTTCTATATGTGAACCGAACAGTACATATTCCGCGATCTATTTTACCAAGACAGGAAAACCGACTTTCTTTTTGAGAACTGTGTTCAAGATCTTCAACGACGAGACGATTTGGATCTAAAAAAACATTTTGAGCTTCTTCAAACGACACTCCATGCTTGAACTCATTGAGCGCATTTTTCTCCTCATCCCACTCAAAGGATGGCATAAATGTATGGTATCAAAGTATGGCGAAAATTGCAATATGAAAATGAATGAGAAATTGAACTTTGCCAATGTTTGAAAGTGAAAAGACGTGATGAGAAAGTCATGGAGATTTATTATAGGAGCTTTATTTAAGTTTTCAAACAGGCTCTCAGAGGTTAGAGCTAAAAAAGATGCAAGTAATCGAGAAAAAATAATTGATAAATTAAAAAAGAAACTGGAGACAGGAAAACCAGTCATTCATAAAAACAAATTTCTTCTTATTGAAAACAAGAATAAAATTACAAAGTTAGATGATGAGAAAATAGAGGTGGATAAACAGTTTGATGGACTGAAAGGATATATTACCAACAGTGGTAATCAAAGCAGTTTTAAGGAAATTATTGATCAATATCATAACCTTTGGAAGGTTGAAAAAGCCTTTAGGATGTCAAAGAGTGACCTGAGGGCAAGACCAATCTTTCATCAAGATACCAAAAGAATCAAATCTCACATGGTTTTATGTTTTGTCAGTTTACTTGTAATGAAAGAGTCAGAGAAAATTTTAAACAGAAAAAAATACACAATAGAAAAAACAATAGAAATCATGGGTAAGGTCGGCGAAGGAGAAATCCGTATAGGAAATACAAAAATGCCGTTGGAGTCTGAGCTTGATCAAGAAGCAAAAGATATTCTTAAGTTATTTTTAGGACACTGAAATGCGTAAGTCAGGAAAGTATATTTTGCACATCCAAGAAGTCCATGGGAGAGGGGTACGAATGAGAACACAAACGGACTCATCAGGCAGTATTTTCCTAAAGGGACAGACTTCAAAAAAGTCTCTCTATACCTTATTAAGAAAGCACAAGACCAGTTAAATGGACGACCAAGAAAAGTTCTTGAATTTAAAAAACCTTATGAAGTCTTTGAAGAACTTATTAACAGTTAGTGTT
>PFSC01000063.1 GCA_002788865.1 Candidatus Roizmanbacteria bacterium CG_4_9_14_0_2_um_filter_39_13 | reverse complement strand
TGACAATTATATATCTGGCAATGCCTATCTATTTTTTAAGGTTCGGTAGCATTTATGATCTGGCAACTCGTTTCGCTTTGTTCCATTATAATCTACAATGTCTGCTGTATTATTATATGCAATAATAGTAGGTCTATGTAAAATCCCATCATGGTGACTATTGTACCTCAAAATTGTAACCCAATCATCCTTTATTTTTATTTCGAGCGATACACACACAATTTCCATACATAATCTTTTTGTTGAGTAATCATATATATAGGTTAGCCTATTATTTTCTGATAAGTTGAACTGTTTAATTCGCTTTTTGTTATTTTTCTTAGGATTTCTTTTTTCATCTGTTTTACATACATTTTAGAATATTATCTGTTGTATTATCATCCGTAGGCGATTTGATAGGAGAATCTAAAAGATAGTAGGGCATTTTATGTAGAAAGATTTCCTATTCCAAGATTTTCAAAAAATACTTTTGTCTGTTCAAGCCCATATCCAAACTCTATCTTTTCGTTGACGAATAAGTCCTTTAAGGGGAGGGTTTTTACTTAAAATCAGTCCCGACGATGATCACAATATCAGCGGCTTCATCTTCGGCTAGAGTTTCAAAGACAACTTTGTCTTCGATTTCAGATGCAATATCTTCTGAAACAAGGTCGCGCGTTGCTTCTTGACCTTTTTTAAATTGAATTACCGTTATTTCATAATCAAAGGCTGCTGCATTTGCAGTTATGATATCTTCATACCCAGCATCTGTCAAAAAGTCTTTGACGATGCCTGCTTTTCCCCGTATACCTGAGCCATTGAGCACTTTTATTTTCAGTTCTTCTCGTACGACTTCTGGAGTTGGAGTCGGTGTTGGAGCATTTGGGGTGGGAGTTGTTGGGATTGGAGTCGGCGTGGGAGATGCGAAGCTCGGAAATGCGATAGAGGGTATTTTCAAAGTAATCATGTTTGTATTCATCTGCGCAAGCCCAAACAATATTCCAAATGTGATGAGAAATGAAAGCGCAAATAAAAATATAATTTTTTTTGGGACTGGTATAGTAGGAAGTGAGAATGATGGCTTTGAACGACTCGATCCAATTGATTTATTTGTCGATTTATACATCGAAAATTGTTTATCCTCAGATGCAAAAATAAATCCTCCGATGAGCATATCGTGAGTGAGAATGGGCAGCTCTGACTCATTCTGACCCCTGAGCATCTTGAGATAATCTGCGTAAAAATGTGGAATGATTCGCTTGATTGGATTTGTCCATACACCCACATTTTTTGTAAACGTATCTTGCCTCACATCATCAGACTGAGCTCCGGATAGAATGAGCCTATTGAGTTTGACAGATTTTGCTTCGTACACTGCTACCTGTTTTTGAAGCACATCTTCAATTTTTTTGGTTTTTGCAATTGTTGCGGTCCATCTCTTTTCTTCAAGAAGTCCAAATGAGTCGTACACATATCCAGAAAGTTTATCCTGATCATACGAAACATACCAAATATTCTCTTTTTTATTTGGGCGGAGGGTTTTCTCGAAAAGCTTAAAGTAGGTGAGAGGTTCGGGGATGATGCTTTTTAAATTGAAGTCAAGGAGAGATAAGGGTTTTTGATATGCTTGCAGAGCCTCTTTCTTTATTGCATAAAAGAGTACTTTCTTTTTCCCTTCACTTTCTCGAATGAGATAGTCAAAATGACTATTGTCTATATCAGAATTCAGATGTGCTCGTGCCTTTTCTCGGAGATATGTCTCAAGGACAGCATCTGCAATATCGATCGGCATATCTTCACGAAAAAACAAAAAGGCTTCCTGTGGCAAAATGAGCGTGACGTCTTTTTCTTTGATTGGCTGATCTTTGAACCCAGAAAGAGCTTCTTTGAGACCTGAGGCAATAACGTCAGGATTTACAGGCAACCCATCCTTGAGGAGATCTTCCTGGAGGGATTTTTTCACAAATGAGGACTCATATTGACCAAGTAAACTCTTCTTGAGAAGCATGAGTTTGATCTGTGATGAATCAAGATATACGTATAGCATTAAAATTATTATAATGCCATGTAGAAAGAGAAAGCAAGCGAAGGTTGAGTTATAATGTGAATACGATGAACGACCAGACAGATGAAATAAAAGGAAAAATCGACATTGTCGAGTATATTGGCCAAAGAGTTCAATTGAAAAAGGCAGGGAGAAATTTCAAGGGATTGTGCCCATTTCACCAGGAAAAAACTCCCTCCTTTGTGGTTTCTGCAGATCGGCAAATTTGGCACTGTTTCGGTACGTGTGGAGTTGGTGGCGATGTCATTTCATTTTTAATGAAATGGGATAATCTCACGTTTTATGAAGCGCTTCAAGAGCTTGCAGAGATGACTGGAATTGTGCTTGAGAACGGCTCGTTTAATGATACAAAATGGGATAAAAAAGAAAAACTATATGCGATAAATGAATCCGCACGTAAGTATTATCAGTATCTGCTCGAAAAGACAAAGTTTGGGATAAAAGCACGCGAATATCTGAAAAATCGTACATTGAATGAACGAATAATCAAGACGTTTGAGCTTGGATATGCTCCATCATCTTGGGATTCACTTCTTAAATACCTTCAAAAGAAAAATTTTGCATTTCAGGATATCGTCGATTCGGGACTCATCATCATGAAAGATCAGTCTCGTGGATATGATCGTTTTCGAAATAGAGTGATGTTCCCACTTCGAGATGCGAGGGGAAAGGTGATCGGATTTTCTGGAAGACTTCTTGAGGAGGATGCGCATTCTGCAAAATATGTCAACACACCAGAAACAGAGGTCTATCACAAAAGGGATCATTTGTATGGAATTGACAAAACAAAAGAAGCAATTCGAAAATCTGATAATGCAATTGTTGTAGAAGGAGAGTTTGATCTGATTACTCCCTATCAATATGATGTTGAAAATATAGTTGCGATAAAAGGCGCAGCGCTTACAGAGGGGCAACTCAATATTCTGAAAAGATATACAAAAAGACTCACTCTCGCGCTTGACACGGATGCTGCTGGAATAGAGGCTATGAAGAGAGGCATAGTTGTCGCGGAAAAAATGGATTTTGAGATTCATATTGTTGAGTTTTCAAAAGGGAAAGATCCTGACGAGGCGATTCGTGCAGATAAAGTTCAGTTTCTGAAAGATGTGAAAAAGGCGCGACCTATATACGATTTTCTCATCAATTCAGCCAAAAAAAAATATCCAGAAGACTCATCCTCTCACAAAAAAAAGATCGGTGATGAGGTGGCGCCCTTTATCAGACTTATCAATAATCCTATCGTGCGCTCGCATTACGTACGTGCCTTGGCAAGCATTCTCGATGTTCAGGAAGAGAGTGTGGAGAAGCTTCTTCGAAACCAAGATTTCAAAACAAAAACAACGTACGCATCAAAGAAAAAAAGCACATCAAATATTTCTCGAAAGGAATTAATGCAAAAATATATCCTAAGTTTTCTATTGCAGCATAAAAATCCAGCAGAGTTGTTGAAGTTTGATACAAAGGTTCTGGAGCCAGAGTATTTTAAAATTCCCTCGTATGCATCGATTTTTGAAAAACTCATACAGTATCTCGACGTGCAGAAACAAGAGTTTGATTATGCGCAATTTGCGAAACTTCTACCTGCACAGACGCTATCGGTTGCCGATGAGCTTTTTCTATTTGCAAGTGATCTGCCGGATATGAATGACAAAAATTTTGTCAAACTTAGTACCGAGCTTGCTATTTCAGAACTAAAGCAAAATGTCCATGATTTACTAAGTACTACCGAAGAAACAGATGATGTACGGTTGAGCGCATTGTCAGAAAAATTAAAACGCATGGAAAAAACGTTCCAAGCATTGTAAAATGTATGCTCATTATCTGCAACAATAGTCTGGTATCATATAGCTTATGATAAATCGAATGCCTAAAAATTTAAAAGATCTTCTCAAGCTGGGTGAAGATGAAGGATTTCTCGTTCAAGAAGATATCCTCTTGGTGTTTCCTGAACCTGAGACAAAAATAGAGCAGATCGATGAATTTTTTAATACTGCATTTCAAAAAGGAATAGATATTTTTGAAACAACATCTACTCGAGAGGAAGAAGAAGCAAATAAATCTGCAGAAGAAATCGAAAAAGAGCTGGAAAAACTCATCGGGGGAAAGCATGGAGAATCACTTGATCCAATAAAAAAATACTTGAAAGAAATTGGTCGAACGCCACTTTTGACATTTGAAGAAGAGATCGATTTGGCAAAACGTGCAGAAAAAGGAGACTTGACTGCAAAGGAAAGATTGATCAAATCAAATTTACGACTTGTTGTGTCGATCGCCAAAAAATACCTGGGAAGACGTCTTTCATTTCTTGACTTAATTCAAGAAGGGAATAAGGGGTTGATCCGTGGAGTAGAGAAGTACGACTGGCGACGAGGATACAAATTTTCCACATACGCCACATGGTGGATTCGACAAGCCATCACGCGAGCAATCGCAGACCAGTCACGAACAATCAGAATCCCCGTACACATGGTTGATCAGATCAACAGATTCTACAAAACTCAACGAAGACTCATGCAAAAGCATGGGAAAGATCCAGATATAAAAGAAATAGCAAAAGAGATGGAAATTTCGGTTGAAGATGCCGAAAATTTAATGAAAATCTCTCAACAGCCAAAATCTTTGTCAACCCCAGTGGGAGACGACAAAGAAGCAACGCTCGAGCAGTTTATCGCCGACAGGTCAAAGCCGAGTTTATATGACGCAGTATCATCTGAGCTTCTCAAAGACGCGCTTCAAGAAGTCCTTGAGACCTTGTCACCTCGGGAAAAAAAGGTGCTCATCATGCGTTTTGGACTCGAAGATGGAAAGCCAAAAACCCTTGAGGAGGTTGGAAAAGAATTCAAGGTCACTCGTGAGAGAATTCGCCAAATCGAGGCTAAGGCCATCCGCAAACTCAAGCATCCAACGCGCGCTCGAAAACTTCGAGACTTCCTTGACTGATTTATTATCTTCTTTTCTTATTGCATCAGAGCCTCAAAAGGTGTAGAGTGAAGATGATGAAAAATAAGTTGTCTTCGGTTCAAAAAATGCTCAATGTTTGGGCTATCGTTTTGATCTTGTGGGCTGTATATCGGGTATATTTTCAGACAAATTTACCAGCATGGTTTGATGAGCTATTTGCAAAACCTGTTATTTATTTGACGCCAATTTACTACTACATTTCTACGTACGAAAAGAGTAATTTTCTCGAGAGTATTGATTTGAAAACAAAAAATCTGAAGCAAAATGTGTTGTTTGGCATAGGTATTGGTGTTGTATTTTTTCTAACTGGAGCTATTGTCCAATATTTCAAAAGTGGTGAAATTCTACTATTGGGCTCGGCTTCTCTATTTCAGATTGCATACTTTTCCTTCATTGCTTTTGCATCCAGTTTTTCAGAAGAGATTCTATCAAGGGGATTTGTGCTGAAGAGGCTGTATGAAGATTCAAAAAATGTCCTGAGCTCTGTTTTTTTTGCAAGTTTTTTGTTTTTCTTTCTCCATATACCAATACTATTTTCAAACCCGAATTTGCATGGATTAGTGCTCCTTCAAGTTATGGCGACTGACATCCTTTTGAGCTTTGCGGTTTCATTTTTGTATCTTCAAAGGAGAAATGTCATCGTGCCAATTTTGATTCATGCTTTTTACAACCTGAATCTATATCTTCTTATTTCGTAGATTTTGGGTAGATCCAAAATACTTCTTTACTTTTTGACGATAGTATTTTGACATCGCTCTGTGATATGCCAGTTCCTTCAAAGTCATCGGGGGTACCAATATACAAAGTATTTTTTTTGTTTGGGTGGGGAGATGAGAAGGTAAAGTGAAATTTGTCAAATGTTTCCACTTGTCCAAATCCATACTCATCAGGCTCGGAAAGTTCAGCTTGTTCTTGATATTTTTGAGGAGAATATCCAAGGTAATACAGCATAAAAATATATGGTTGACCACGTTTTTTTGTGACGATTATTTGGTCGTATGAATCGTAGTTTGCCTTGATTTCAGTTGCCAATTCTTTAT